>CAUCXP010000001.1 GCA_958446785.1 uncultured Collinsella sp.
AAAAGCGTATATGAACCTTGCAAAAGAGGTGATCAAGCGTGCCTAGTGCAAAGAAACGTGGTGGATTGGGACGCGGACTCAATGCTTTGGTCTCAGAGGCTGAGTATGAGACCGGTGGTTCTGCTGCATCTGCTTCAAATGCCGCATCTGAAACAAAGCTACCTATTGAGGATATCGTTCCCAACCCTAATCAACCGCGAATTCACTTTAATGAAACTGAACTTCGCGAGTTGAGCGAGTCAATCCAAGAACATGGCGTTTTGCAGCCGCTCTTGGTTCGCAAGCATGGCAACGGTTATGAGATCATCGCTGGTGAGCGTCGTTACCAGGCGTCAAAGCTTGCTGGTCTTGAGGAACTGCCTGTCATCATTAAAGATGTTAATGATGAAGAGATGCTGGCTCTTGCTCTTATCGAAAACCTTCAGCGTTCTGATCTGAATCCCGTCGAAGAGGCTAAGGGCTATCGCCAGCTCATCGATGCTAGCGGTATGACCCAGGAGGCATTGTCGAAGGCCGTAAGCAAGTCACGCTCTGCAATTACAAACTCGCTGCGCCTTCTCGATCTCCCCGAAGTAGTTCAGCAGATGATTTTTGAGGGTAAACTTACTGCTGGTCACGCACGTGCGATTCTTGCAGTTCCCTATGAGGATGCTCGAATTCGACTTGCAGAGAAGGTTGTTGCGGAGGGCCTTTCCGTGAGAGCGACAGAAAATCTTGCTCCATTGTTTTCTGCCGGAGAGACACCTAAGACGCCGCGGCCTGCAACGCCTCAGTCTTTTAAAAAGGCTGCGCGTGTACTTCGTCAGGTATTTAATACCAACGTGCGTGTGAAGAGCTCGCGTGGAAAGAATAAGATTGAGATTGAGTTTAAAGACGAGGAAGAGCTCTCTCGTATTCTTGGTGAAATGATTCAGTTTGATCAAGGAGGCCAAGATGAGGAATAAGATTTTTACTGCGATTGCGTTGGCGACGACTGTCGCGGCTGGTGCCTTTGCTGGTTATAAGATCGCGACAGACGATGAACTTCGAGGCCGTTTGCTTCGTGGCGCGCAAGATATCGTTGATACATCCAAGAAGAAAATGGATGTTATGACAGAAGATGTTGCCATGCGAACTGCTCAGGTAACGAAAAATCCTAAGATTAATCAAGGTTGGGTTAGCAACCAATGGGAAAATGTAGGCTATTAGGTACCTAACAATTACTTAGCATATTTTGATGGGTCCTTGTCTGATTCACGAGACAAGGACCCCTTATTTTGGCCGTAAAAATAGGACCAGTAGCAGCTGATTCAAAATTAAGGTCAATAAATGAAACGACCCCGGTTGCATATCCTGCAACCGGGGTCGTTCGATGTTTCACATGAAACGCTTTGGGGTGCGACTCCCCTATGCGTTTTTCTGAACTTTAAAGCGCTGCTTCAGCTGTCCGCAAGCGGCGTCAATATCGTTACCACGGGAGTTACGAATCGTGGTCTCGATGCCACGGGACTCAAGACGACGCTGAAGATCCTCAACCTTATGAATCGGCGACGGCTTGAGCGGGCTGCCCTCGATGTCGTTAAGCTGAATTAGATTAACGTGGCACAGCGTTCCCTCGCAGAAGTCGCAGAGCGCCTGCATCTCGGGATTCGTATCGTTGACGCCTTCGATCATGGCATACTCATAGGTCGGGCGGCGGCCAGTCTTCTCGGTGTAGAGCTGAAGTGCCTCGTGAAGGCGAAGCAGCGTGTACTTCTTAACACCGGGCATGAGCTTATTGCGCGTCGACTGGATGGCGGAATGCAGGGAAACGGCAAGAGTGAACTGCTCGGGGATATCGGCAAATTTGCGAATACCGGGAATAACGCCGCTGGTAGAGACGGTGAGGTGACGAGCGCCGATACCGATGCCATCGGGGTCGTTGAGGATACGCAGCGCCTTGAGAACCTCGTCGTAGTTGGCAAACGGCTCGCCCTGGCCCATGAAGACAACGCTTGTGGCACGCTCGCCAAAGTCGTTGGATACATGAAGCACCTGGTCGACGATCTCTTGAGCGGTCAGAGAGCGCTTGAGGCCGTTGAGACCGGTAGCGCAAAAGGCACAGCCCATGCCGCAGCCTGCCTGGGTGGAAACGCAGACGGAAAGCTTGTTACGACGGGGCATGCCGACAGTCTCGACGGAAATGCCATCGTGGTACTCGAGCAGATACTTGCGCGAGCCATCTTTGGAAACCTGCTTGGTGAGTTCAGTCGGCGTATCAAAGGCAAAAGCCTCTTTAAGCTGCTCACGGAAAGCCTTGGGGAGGTTGGTCATATCGTCAAACGAACAAACGTTCTTCTCAAAGACCCATTCGATGAGCTGCTTCGCGCGGAAGGCGGGCTGGCCAAGTTCGGCCACGAGCTCGCGAATATCGTTTTGGCTCAAGTCGCGAATGTCCTGAGATTTAGTCCTGGGATTCATGGAAGCCTTTCGATTTTGGGGAAACGTAGAGGGTATCGCTACAATATGGTATCAGCTGCAGAAATTATAGAGGAGGAGTCTGCCCATGCCGGGTAAAAGCCTAGAGAACATGCACGTAGCGGTCTTGGCGGGCGGTCATTCCGCTGAGCGCGAGATCTCGCTCAATTCGGGAAAGAACGTCGTGGCGGCCCTGAAGGAGGCCGGCTACACTTCGGTGAAGCTGCTCGACACGGCTGCCGATGATTTTATGGTAACCATGGCGACCGGTGGTTTCGACGTGGCATTTATCGCCATGCACGGCGCCGGCGGTGAGGATGGTGCCATGCAGGGTGCCATGGAGACCCTGGGTATCCCCTACACAGCCTCGGGCGTGCTTGCCAGCGCCTGCGGTGCCGACAAGGAGGTCTCTAAGCTCCTGTACGCCAAGGCAGGCATTCCCATTGCCCCCGGCCTCGCGCTCGAGGTGGGCGATGAAGTCGATATCGATCATATCGTCGAGGTTTGTGGCGAGCGCTGCTTTGTGAAGCCGGCCGTCAACGGTTCCAGCTATGGCATATCCCTGGTCCATGAGCCCTCCGAGCTGCCCGCGGCAATCGCCAAGGCGTTTGAGTACGGCGACAAAGTGCTGGTCGAGAAGTGCATCGAGGGTACCGAGATCACCGTCGGCGTATACGGCGAAGATGACGTGCGCGCCCTGCCGATTGTCGAGATTCGTAAGCCCGAGGACTGCGAGTTCTATGATCTGGACGTGAAGTATGTCGACCCTACGGATATCCATCGCATTCCGGCGCAGATTTCACCCGAGAATTACGCTCGCGCTCAGGAACTTGCCTGTGCCGCTCACAGGGCCCTCGGTTGCCTGGGTATCTCGCGCAGCGACTTTATTGTGAGCGAGGACGGCCCCGTTATCCTCGAGACCAATACCATTCCCGGCATGACCGATACGTCGCTGTATCCGGATGAGATCCGCCACACCGACGACATGACGTTCCCGCAGGTCTGTGACAGCCTGATCCGTATGGGCCTTCGTCGAGCGGGCATTGCATGCTAATCGAGGACGCGGTTTCGTCAGGAACGCCGCAGTTTGTCATCGACTCCTATGCCACGCTTGCCGACCGCGCCAAAACGCAGTCCTTCGGCCTTATCGAGGAAGATGTGATTGTCCTCGATACCGAGACCACGGGTCTTTCGGTGCAGGACAACGAGCTGATCGAGATCTCGGCGGCCCGTCTTTCGGGCCGCGAGGTCATCGACCGCTTCGATACCTTCGTGCATCCCAAGCAGCTGATTCCCGCCGAGATTACCGAGCTCACGAGCATTACAAATGCCGATGTGGCAGATGCCCCGTCGGCGGTTGAGGCCGTCGCCGCTCTCGCCGATTTTGTCGGTGGCTGTCCGGTGATCGCACACAACGCCACGTTCGACCGCTCGTTTATCGAGTCGGTCAAAGGCGGCGTCAACGTGAGCGATATTTGGATCGATTCGCTGGCGCTGTCGCGCATCGCGCTTCCGCGCCTGGCCTCTCACAAGCTGTCTTTTATGGCCGATCTGTTTGGCTGCGACTCGGTATCACACCGTGCCAATGCCGACGTCGACGCCCTGTGTGGCGTATGGCGCGTGTTGCTCGTGGCGCTCACCGACTTGCCCCAGGGCCTCATGGCGCGCCTAGCCGACATGCATCCGGACGTGCCTTGGTCCTATCGTCCTATCTTCTCGTTCTTGGCAGGGCAGAACCCTGGTTCTATCTTCTCTCTCAGCGCCGCTCGTGCTGACGTTCTCAAGGCCGATCGCGCCGACGATCGGGTGGACGCCGATGAACTGCCGGTACTCAAGATGCCGAGTCGTGAGGAGATTGAGGCAGACTATGCGCCAGGTGGCCTGGTCAATCGCATGTATCCCACCTACGAGCCGCGTGATGAGCAGATCGCGATGGCGCTCGAGGTCCGCGATGCGCTGGTCACGGGCACTCATCGAGTAATTGAGGCAGGCACAGGCGTCGGCAAATCGATGGCCTATCTGGTGCCTTTTGCCGAGGCAGCACGCCGTAACAACATCACGGTTGGTATTGCGACCAAATCGAACAATCTTGCCGACCAGCTCATGTACCATGAGCTGCCAAAACTTGCCGAGCAACTGGACGGTGGTCTGTCGTTTTGCGCTCTCAAGGGGTATGACCACTATCCGTGCCTGCGCAAGCTTGAGCGCATGAGCCGCGGCCAGGTCGAGATTACCACCAAGCGCGATCCGGCGGATACGCTCACGGCGGTCGCGGTCATTATGGCGTACGTCTGCCAATCGGCCGATGGCGACCTCGACTCGCTCGGCATTCGGTGGCGCAGCGTCAACCGCCCCGACTTTACGACGGCCTCGCGCGAGTGTGCTCGCCGCCTCTGCCCGTTTTTCCCTGATAAATGTTTGGTCCACGGCGCTCGCCGTCGTGCGGCGCATGCCGATGTGGTGGTCACCAACCATTCCCTGCTGTTCCGCAATGTCGCGGCCGAGGGCAGGATTTTACCTCCGATTCGTCATTGGGTAATCGACGAGGCCCATTCCATCGAGCGCGAGGCGCGCCGCCAGTGGGCGCGCGTGGTGTCGGCGGACGAATCACGCGTCCTGTTCGAGCGCCTGGGTGGCTCGAGCACCGGCGCACTAAGCCAGGTTTCCCGTGATTTGGCAACCTCCGAGGGCTCTACGCTCTATCTGGGCCTTACTGCCAAGGCGACGTCGACGGTTGCCCGCGCGAGCATGGCAATCGCCGACGTGTTCGATGACGTTCGCGAGCTCGGCCGCCGTGCGCGTGGGGGTTATGACAATGCCAATCTATGGATTGGCCCCGAGCTGCGCGAATCAGACGACTGGCATGATTTCTTACAGTCGGCCTACACTGGCATCGACGCATTGGAACAAGCTGACAAGAGCGTCGACGCGCTGGTGCAAGCCGTCGCCGCCGACAAGCCCGAGGTTGTTGTCGACCTGGGTGATATCTCGCGCCGCCTGCACGAGCTGGCCGAGAACCTCAAACTCATCATTGATGGCACCGATGAACACTACGTGTATTCGCTGCAGGTCAATCGCAGACTTCGTGCCGGCGGAGAGTCGATGACCGCAGAGCGCATCGACATTGGCGAGGCCTTGGCAACCGAGTGGCTACCCGAGGTTCACACGGCTATCTTTGCCTCGGCGACCATGACGGTGTCCAAAAGCTTTGAGCACTTTAACCATGCGGTCGGCCTTGATCGCATCGGTGCTTCAACGTCGTCATCGCTGCACTTGGATTCGAGCTACGACTTCGATTCGAACATGGCTGTAGTCGTTGCGGGCGATATCCCCGATCCGCGCGATCGTGAGAGCTATCTTACGGCGCTCGAGCGCGTACTGGTCGACGCCCATCTTGCCATGGGCGGATCGGTGCTCACGTTGTTCACCAATCGGCGCGACATGGAGGACCTATACGCCCGCGTTGAGCCCAAGATGGCCCGTGCGGGTCTGGAGCTCAACTGCCAGCAGCGCAACTCATCTCCTCGTCGCCTGCGCGACCGGTTTATCAACGAACCGACCTCGTCGCTTTTTGCGCTCAAGGCCTTCTGGGAGGGGTTTGATGCCAGCGGCGAGACGCTGCGCTGCGTCATCATTCCCAAGTTGCCGTTCTCAAGCCCCACGGACCCGCTCTCGTGCGAGCGCAACCTGCGCGAAGACCGCGCATGGGCGCGCTATTCGCTGCCCGAGGCGGTGCTCGAGGTTAAGCAGGCCGCGGGGCGTTTGATTCGCTCGTCGACCGATAGCGGTGTGCTGATCTTGGCGGATCCTCGCCTGGTGACGAGGGGCTATGGCAAGAAGTTCTTAACGTCGCTGCCCACGAGCTCCTACCAGCGCATCGAATCGGCGCAGATCGGGCACTATCTACAGCTGTGGCGTGCACGCCACGAGCGGCGGCGCTAAAGCGGACAGACGAGGGTTTTTGCCATATCGCACAGACGCTTTGACAGGGCGGGGTCATCCAAGATGCGGATGGCTCCGCCCGCTGCGATTATCTGGCTCAGCAGCCAACGCTCGGAGCCGTAATGCACGGTTACCGTTGCCATGTCTGTCCCGCTGCGCTCGATGAGGGTGATGCCGGCCCAGTCCAGATGCTCCGCCATATCGAATGGCATCAAGAGCTTTGCGCTACGCTGCGTCCGGGCAAGGGAATCGTGGAGGGATGCAACGTCCGGTACGTGAGGCACGACGGAGTCTTCCGTCAAGGCGAGTCCCTCGATTTTATCCATGCGATAGGTGCGCTGCTCATCGACCGCGATGTCCCAGGCAATCAGGTATGTTTGGTCGCCGTTTGCCGTAATGCGCAAGGGGTCGACCAGACGCTCGCGTGGCCGTGCATCGTCCATCGAGCGATACGAGATGCGGCAGCGAACGCCGTCCTGAATGGCGCAGCTCAGCTGCTGCCAGTGCGACCCGTGGCTGACGGTGTCAGAGACGCGCTGGTTATAGCCGAGCTCTTCGGGTAGAAGAGCGTGTCGAATTCGAGCCGCCGCCTGGGGCTCGATCCCCAACGATTCAAGTTCGTGGTTGAGCACAGCGCCCTCGGCGGCACTCAGACGCAGCGGTAGCACACGCCCAGCGTCACCGGTGAGGACCACACGCTCGCCGTGGCATTCGCAGATGATGCGCGCACCCGATTCTCGGTCCGCGAGCGTCGAGACGATCTCGAGAATCTCGTCGAGCGACACTCCTGTGATGTCAAAGCGACTGCAAATCTCAGTTCGTGTCATGCCGCTCTCGCCGGCGGCGTAGAGGGCCTCAATGATGTCGATGGCGCGCGAGAGTCTCTGCTCGCTGGTGAGTTTACGCACGGGCATACTCGTGCACCGTCCTTTCAATGAGGTGGTTCCACGCCTGCTTGAGCGATTTGGGGGCCATGGGCCTCATGCCGTCCATAGCGTGGGCCATGCAAAATGAGGCGGCGGCTTCAAGGTCGCGCACGTCAACGGTCCAGGTCCATCCCGCATCGGTGTGTGCGAGCTCACCTCGCCCGCGCGTGAGGCCGTTGATCATATCGATCTGCGCCTGCGGGGCGAACGAGAACGTGGCTGCAACGGGCGGTCGGTCGGCAAAATCGAATTCAAAGAACAGGTAGTCGTTGAGGTTGAAGTCCGCAGGGATGGTGTAGGCCTTCGAAGGACGCCAAGCGCGAACGATACGGTCGCAGCGGAATGTCCTGATGTCGTCGGTGGCATTGTCGAGGCCGCAGAAGTACGCCACGCCCTCGCGCTCGAACATGCCGTAGACGCAGACGGTACGCTCTTTTTGCCCACCGCGTCCGTTCTGATATAAAAATCGCAGCGCGCATCGCTCGGCAAAGGCGCTCCATACCGCATCGACGGTGGGAGAGCGGCGGATCGGTGCTTCGTCCACCGCAGATATGCCGGTGAGGTAGGCAATTTTGGAGCGAATGTCGGCAAGCGGCGCGGCAAAGGTGGAAGAGCCGGCCGCTATTGTCTGGTCGATAGCGTTGAGCAGGATATCGGCGTCGTCTGCGGTGATGAGGCCGCCTGCCGCAAACGTGTGCTCGCGGTCGATTGTCCACGAGCTTTCCTCGGTCTCCTGCGCACCGGCGGGGCGAACCTCCTTGATTAAGATGCCACGCTCGAGCAGTTTGTCACGATCGCGCCGAAACTTGCGCTTATCCGAGTCGATGTTGCCCGAGCCATATCCCAGGTCAGAATCCAAGACGATCTGCTCGGTCGTCAGCGGTTCGGGGGAGCTGTTGAGCACAAAGAAAAGATTGAGGATGCGCTGGGCCGTTTTATCGAAACTGGGCTCCGAATTCCCCTTTTTAATTGTCGCGGTCGCGTCGCTTGCCGTCATAGAGTCCTCGCATGAGAAGGTGGTTTGCTGCCATGATTTTAGTCCGATATGGAGATTAGGCTATATCCTTGTCCGCTCGGGGCGTTAAGATGGCCCGAATTCGGTCGTTTGCGCTCGCTCGGGGTATACTTTCGACTATATACGGTTCTAATGTGCATGCATTGGGCCTATTTGTCGGATTATGGATGTGGAGCGCACATGGCGAACACCCAGAACTATATTAACCACCTGCTGCAGAACACCGGCATCACGCCGGCATGCAGCGAAGAAGAGCGCTTGGCTGCCGAGGATATCGCTCAGATCTTCCGCAACCACGGCTTTGATCCCGAGGTTCAGGAGTTCAATGCCCCGGCGCCCAGCAGGTTGGCATTTGCCGTTACCGGTATTCTTGCGTTTGCCGGCGCCCTGCTGATGGGCATCGGCGGCGGCATCGGCTTGGTCGGCACCTTGCTGGCCATTGTCGGCGCCGTTCTTTACGTGCTCGAGCGCACGGGCCACCCCGTGGTTTCACGCCTGGGCAAGACGGGCGTGAGCCAAAATGTCATCGCCTACCACAAGGCCTCGGGCCCGCTCGCGTCTCCGCGCAACCGCCCGGTGGTCGTTGTCGCACACTACGACTCTCCCCGTGCCGAGCTGCTCGCCCGCGTGCCCTATGCTTCGTATCGTGCGCTCATCGCCAAGCTGTTGCCCGTTGCCACGGTTGCCCCTGCTGCCGTTGCCATCTTGCGTATCCTGCCGCTCCCCGGCGCGCTCAAGGTTCTGCTGTGGATTGTCGCGATCCTCGCTTCCCTCGTTGCGCTCGCCAACGCGGCAAACATCATTTCTAACCGCTACATTCTTCCCTATACGTCCGGCGCGGTGTGCAACAAGTCTTCTGTCGCCGCTATGCTCGGCGTTATGGACAACGTTGCTCCCTTCCAGGGCGAAAACGAGTTTCCCGACGATGTTCCGTTCGATACCTATTTTGGGGAGCAGAAGCGTCGTGCCGAGGAGATGGCGCGCGCAGCAGCGGAGTATGCCGCGGCCCAACAGCAAAACGACTACGGCAACACCATCGAGTATGAAGAGCCTACCTACGCCGAGGATGAGTTCGGTCAGCCGATTGCTCCCGACGCTCAGGCCGAGCCCGAACAGGGTGAGGATTTCGACGAGCAGATCGAGGGCTTTGAGGGTGCGTCTGCCGACGAGACGCTGATTGGCGCCATTGTGCCCGAGGATCAGAATCAGGCTGTCCAGGCCGAAGAGTTCAATGACGAGGTTTCCGCTGCCGAGCCGGCGGAGGAGCCTGTCGCGGCCGAGCCCGAGCCCAAGCTCTATCGCAATGCCGCCGGCAACATCCGCTTTGGTTCGGATGCCATCCGTGCGCTCGGGATGCTTCCCGAGTCCTGCACGCTCGATTACGAGGAGGGCGAGGAGCCGACGTTTGAGCCCGAGCCTGCCCCCGTCGTGACTGCACCTGCGCCCGCCGTCACCGTGGATGATGAGTCTGCCGCGGTTACCGCTGCCGTTGCCGAGCCCGAGGCGGTGTCCGCGATCGATCCCGCGGCAGGACTGGACATTTTGGCCCCCGCCGCGCCGGCGCAAGACGTTGCGGACGAGCCTGACGACGATTACGTTGAACAGCCGAGGCGCGTGTCTTACGAGAGCGATACTGATTTTTCGGCCGAGATTCCCGCGGCAACGCCCCATGCCGATATTGCATCCGCGTTCTCTTCGATTGGCGCCAGTGCTTCCAACTTCTTTAAGGGTGCGCTTGCAAAGGGCAAGAAATTTGTCGACGATTTCGAGGAGAAGCGCGCTGCCGCACGCGAGGCTGCCGAGCAGGAGGCTATCGCTCAACAGCAGGCAGCCGAGGCGGCACGTGAGCGCGCGGCGCAAGAGCTCGAGCAGAACGAGGCTATGCAGTCCGTGCCCGTCGACGCTGCCGAAGCTACAACGTCCTTTGAGTCCCAGCAACCGGCGTCCACGGATGTTGTTGAGGCGACGACGTCTTTCGAGGCTCAGCAGCACGTCGATAGCACCATGTCGTTTGATGCCGCGCAGTTCGATTCCACGATAACGTTTGAAAAGCAAGGCGCCGCGATTGCCGAGTCCCTTCCTGTTTCCGATGAGCAGGGCGACGCGGCAGACGATGACGAGCCCATTGATGCTGCCGAAATTCAGGATGCTGCCGAGGACGAGTCCGTCGAGGTCAACTCTGACGAAGAGCAATACGCGGCAGCCGATCAAGGTGATTCGGCCGAGGTCGAGCAGGAGGAGGTGCCTGCGGTTTCCGAGACTCCCGAGACGGATGAGTCGAGGCCTTACTCCACGCAGATTTTCACCATGCCGACCCCGAGTGGTTCCGGTGCCACGGTTGCCAATGTCGCTCCCACCCAGGACGAAACGGTCGATTCCCTTATGGCCCAGATTTCCTCCCAAGCATCGCCGCGTCCGCAGATGAATGTTCCCGATCCGGCGTCGGCACCGTCGCCTGCACCCTCCTCGTCTCCGCTGGCTTCGGTCCCTGATCCGTCGCTGCCGTCGATGAAGCAGACAAACGTTGCGTCTCGCACGTCGCTGCTCGACCTTCCCGATCCCTCCGCACAGGTCAACGACCCCTTTGCTACCGCCCAGGGTCCCGAACCCACATCGGCACCCGTTGCGCCTCCTATGCCCGTTGCGTCGGGCGCACAGCCGATCGAGACCATTTCGGCTCCCGCCCCTGCGGCACCCAAGTCTCGCAAGCGCGGCCTGGGCGGCCTGTTCGGTCGTAAAAAGAAAAACGAACAGGACAGCATGAGTGACTGGCTGGGCGTCGAAGACGATTACGATGCCAAGAAGTCCGGTCGCGGCATCGGTTCGTGGGATAATTTCGAGGACGATAACGATGGCTGGAAGGGCGGCGCTACGTCTTCCAACGGCGCTTCTTCCGAAGATATGCTCTCGGCTGTCGCCTCTATGGGCGACGATGAGCTGCTCGGTCACGATATCTGGTTTGTGGCAACGGGCGCCTCGGATTGTGATGGCGCCGGTATGAAGGCCTTCTTGGCTTCGCATCGCGATAAGCTCCGCGGTGTCTTCTTCATCAATCTTGAATCCGTCGGTGCCGGTAGGCTTTCGGTGGTGACGGTTGAGGGCGAACAGCAGCTGCTCAAGGGCGATCGCCGCATCATGAACCTGGTCAGCAAGGTGTGCAAGTCGTTCCATGTCGATTGTGGCGCGCTCGAGATGCCCTATGCCAAGACCGATGCCTACGCCGCGCTCGAGGCGAGCCGCCGAGCCCTCACCATCGCCGGCGTGGACGGCACGCGTCTGGCTTGTGCTCGTACCGAGGACGACCTGCCCCACAATGTCAACCCGACGAACATTGCCACGGTATCCGAGGTCGTGACCGAGGTTATCCGCCGTTCGTAGACGGAGCTCTAAGGAGTCAACGTGTTTTCGTATATTAAGCGCCATTGGCCTGTCTACGTGATTTTGACCTTGATTGCCATTGCGTTGGGGTTTGGAGCCGCCTATATCGTGGGCGCGAAGGGCTCGACCCCCGCCTCCGCAATCAGCGAAGAGGTGGAGCAAGAACAGAGCACGGGTGCCGATGGGATTCCTGAGTCCGAGCAAGCAATCGTTGATGGTGGATCTTCGTCTGCAGAGTAGATACGGCGATTTAAATGATTGAAAGCGGGCGAGCCGGGGGACTGGCTCGCCCGCTTTTTCATCGCGCTAGCGCTTCTTTGGGATTGACCTAAGGCGAGCGAACCATAGGGCTGCGGCACCCGAGGTCAGGAGCGCGGTGATGCAAGCGGCGATGGGGGCTGATCCTGTTGCCGGTAGGTCCTGCGGTAGGGTACAGCGTTGAATGACACTGTCCTCGTCATGTGACTCAAGTTTATCGCCGCCGCCGTTGCGGCAAAGATCGACGCGTGCGCTGTTGGTGAGTGCAGTTTGGGGTGTATAAGCCGACGTTGCCTGCATGTGCACGACTGCGCCCCGAGCATCTGTGCCAAGGATTGCTCTGGCATCGTCAAGGTCGTCGTGCTCATCTTTGAGATCATCACGGGTCCAAGAATCCGCATCGCTTCGAGTCGTAAAGTCGGCGGCTACCGCACCGTATTCAATGCGAATGCCCGTCACGACGGTATTGGATGCAAGGTCGAGTTCTTTCGCCTCGAGTGTGGCGGATTCCGTGGTCGAGACATCCGCCTTCCAGAGGTGCCAGCCGTCGTAATCGACGAGGCGGCAATCTTCACCCAGACTCTCTTTTACTTCGTCGGACTCAAGCCAAGGATTTTCGTGCCCATCGTCAAGCGTCGCGTTTGCCGGCTCATCGACGTCTGTCGAGTCCAACGGCATCGTGCGATACCACACGTTGCACAGACCGTTGAGGTCGCCGATGGCGACGGGGGTTTCGATTGAGACGAATCTCGCCGTGCCGTCTTTGGCGCACTCAAGATCATCGGTAATCGTAAACTCATCAACCCAAGTAGCGGAATCGTTTCGAGCATCGATGGTATAGGAGAAAAGTCCGTCCGTATTGGTTTGCATCGCGGCGCGGTTTTTTCCATCGCCGTTAGCCAACAGACCCTTCCCGATAGGTTGGACAAGTTCCTGACGCTTGTCGACCTGTCCTTTGATCTCGATGGGCGCATCCTTCATCGCGACGGATTGGACTTCTCCCGTATCCTTTATTTCAAACGTTATCTCCTCGGCAAGGTCATAGGTCCGCGGAGACATCGTTTCGCGCAACGAGTAGGTGCCGGGTGCAAGATGTTCGATGCGGTGCGGCTTGTCGGATGAGGTCCAGGAGTCTATTTCGGTTTTATCGGGACCATATAAGGTGAGCTGTGCGCCTTTCACTTCCTGCTCTCCGCTTGCATCGACCTTGGAGATATCAACCTTGGTGTAATCGTCGGATACGTTAAGCCGTGCTTCCACAACGGGTGTTTTCTGGTCGGCATAGGTAAGGTCGACGATATGGTGCGTCCGGTCGAGTAAGAAGCCGGTCGGCGCTTGAGTCTCGACAACCTCGTAGCGTGCGGTGCCAGATCCCAGCGGGAGGTCGTCCGCGCGTGCTTCTCCAGTTTCATCTGTCGTGACGGTAGCGACAGTCTCACCGTCGAGCGCGGCAATGCTACCGTCGGGGCGCACGATATCACCTGAGGCACGGATCTCAAAGATGGCGCCCGCGAGGCTGCTGCCGTCTACGGCATCGGTTTTAACGATCCTGATGTTTCCGGTCGCGGCGCGGTCATAATACGAGACGATTGCAACGGGCGTTAGGTTTATATCGGCGGGTATGTTTACCTCGATCTCTTTGCCGACAAGATAGGGCTCTTTGGCCGAGGTTTCGCGTACATAATAGGTGCCCGGCACGAGCGATTCGGGCAGTGTGACGGTGCCGGTCGCGTCAGTCGTAAAGGTGTCCATTAAGTTATGTGCTGGATACCAGCATGTTTGTGAGACAGGTTTGTGATTGCTGTCGAGGAGTTGGAAGGTGAATCCGGCTAGGGGAACAGAAGCGCCTGTTTGGGCATCGCGTTTTACAATCTGGAGATGCGTCGACAGAGCGTGGTTGTCCACGATATATTGAAGCTCGGCGCCGTCGGAAATCTGATTGGCCTCGACGGTCCATTCCCCCGCACGTTTAAAACCCTCGGGGACGGTTTCCGGAACCTCACGAACCGCGTAGCCGGCGCGGTCGTATGGGACGGCTCCGTGGACACCGGCTGGTCGCTTGCCTGTGCCGAACCATGCTTCGGGCTGGTCTTTGGTGGAGGCAAAGCCATAGATGTTTGTAGTCAGTGTGCCAACAACCTGCTGAGAGCTGTTACTGACAACCTCAAAGACAACATCTCCTGCCGGCTGCTCCAGGCCGGATTGATCGCTATTGCCGTAGTCCTTGAATTTGGAAATCTCAAGGTCAAACGCAATGGGGATATCGGAAACGCGAGATTCGATCTCGACCACGCTTGAATCGCCGAGTTGGTCGGCTCCAACGGTGTAAGACCAACTGTCACCGGAGGGCAAATAGCCCTCGGGCGCCTTCGATTCATAGATGGTAAAGGTTCCCAGGGGGACATCGGTGAGGGTAGCTCGACCGCTTTCATCGGTCCTGAGAGTTTGTGTCCATCCAGGGGTTGATTGCGATACGCACACGAATTCTGCTCCTGCGAGCGAAGCCCCAACTTGGGGGCCTGCATTCGTTGCGGCGTCGAGCTTTACAATGCGCAAGGTAATGGTGCCGGGTTGTTCATCAATGGTGACGTATCCGCCGTTATCCGTCGTGGTAAAGGCAATGCGATCGTGCAGGGGGATATAACCAGCTGGCGCTGTTGTCTCAACTAGGTAGTATGCTGTGTTGGGCAGAAGTGCTGCCTGCGCTTGACCGTTGCCGTCCATCTGGATGGTGCCGACACGCGCGCCGCTGGCGCTCTCAAAAACATCGAATGTTGCCCCGGTAAACTGATAGGTATTGTTTCCGCTGGTAATAACAGTGTTCGCAGACTGCTTTTGGAAGGAAACAGAGACCGCCGGCAGTACATAGAGCATGTCTTGACGTCTGCTGCCGCCCGATACGGTTCCTAGATAGCGTCGCGCGCGGTGCGGAGCGGCTTTGATGCTTCCTGATTTTGCGCTGTCGTGGAGCCACCGCGCAGCCGCCACGACTTCATCGTCGGCGGTAAAGTGCCCGCTCTTGGTTTTGCCCTGAGCGGTCGTGTAGGAGTAGGTGCCGTCGACATGGGTAGTGCCGTTGAGCATCCATACGGCAAGCTGGGTGGCGGCGCGGGCGCGATCGGGTGAAAGATGGTAACCGCCAAACGACGTGGCGGTAGGATATCCGTGACAAACGATTGCTGCGAACTCGTCGTCGAGCCACACCCAGCCTTGATCAAAGTTGAGCCATGGGCCGCCCGGCTTGGTGGGGCCGGGACGCTCCTGGTTCATGCAGTAGGCAATCGAGGCGTCTTGAGCTTCATACTTGCCGATAAAGAAGGGCCCACAATCATCGCTGATAGTGCGGAAGCCGAGCTGGTCGTAGCCATCGACGGCAAATGCGGCTCCCGGTGCCAGGCAGCCGAAAAGCAGGAAGAGGAGCAGGAGCAGCGGACCTGTTGCGATTGCGCTGTGGACAGAGTGCGTGGGTGCGTTGGACATGGCTGCTCCTTATCCCTCGTGCGCCGCACGGGGAGGCTGCGACGCGTAGGATGAGGCTACCCCCGAGGTTCATGCGGGTAAGTACCGGAGCCTGACCAAAAGCTTGCCCAATTCCTGACAAATTGAGCTCAAATACAACAATCAAGCAAAAGCGCAGGTAGAAGATAAGGTGAACAGGAAGTCAAAGGTCCTCGTCTCCACAATTGACGCGATTTTCAAACGAATCTCCACAGCTAAAACAAGCATCGCCACCCTTGTATCGAACAAGACAACCGCGTTATACTATCCCCCACATATGCGGGCATCGCCAAGTGGTAAGGCATCAGCTTCCCAAGCTGACACTCGCGGGTTCGAGTCCCGTTGCCCGCTCCATTCGAATTTCAGGCACGGTAACGTTTCGTTACTGTGCCTTTTTCAATAAAGTGCCGGGACTCGAACCCGACAGGGTGCGAGCGTTAAATAAACGCGAAGCGTTTATAGCGAGCAGGCAAGGTCGCCGATAGGCGACCGCAGCCGGTGCGTATTTGCGAAGCAAATACGCGGACGTCCCGTTGCCCGCTCCAATTCCAAAATGTTAGGTTAATGCCTGCTGCCCATACTCGCACCCGCGCACGGTACAATGGTTGAGTTACGACCAACGTGCCAATAACCAAAAAGGAGCCGCTATGATCGATCGCTATACCCGCCCGGAGATGGGACATATCTTCTCCCTCGAGAACAAGTATGCCATTTGGCAGGAGATCGAGGTTCTGGCCTGCGAGGCCCAGGCGGAGCTCGGCAAGATCGGCATTTCTAAAGACGAAGCCCAGTGGATCCGCGACCATGCCAACTTTGAGAAGGCGAAGGTCGATGAGATCGAGGAGGTCACGCGCCACGATGTCATCGCCTTCCTGACCAACATGAAGGAATATATCGACGCCGATGTTCCCGAGGGCGAGCCCAAGCCTAGTCGCTGGGTTCACTACGGTATGACCAGCTCCGACCTGGGTGATACTGCTCTGTGCTATCAGCTTACTCAGGCGTGTGACCTGATTATCGAGGACGTCAAGAAGCTCGGCGTGATCTGCAAGCGCCGCGCCTTCGAGGAGCGCAATACGCTCTGCGCCGGACGCACCCATGGCATCCATGCTGAGCCGATGACCTTCGGCATGAAGTTTGGCTCTTGGGCATGGGAACTCAAGCGCGACCTTGATCGTCTTGAGGATGCTCGCAAGAACGTTGCCTTCGGTGCCATCTCCGGTGCCGTCGGCACCTACAGCTCCATCGAGCCGCTCGTCGAGGAGTACGTCTGTGAGCACCTGGGTCTGGTTCACGACCCGCTGTCCACGCAGGTCATCAGCCGCGATCACCACGCCTATCTTGCCGGCGTGCTTGCCACTACAGCGGCCACCTGCGAGCGCATCGCGACCGAGGTCCGCAACCTGCAGAAGACCGATACACTCGAGGCCGAGGAGCCCTTCCGCAAGGGCCAAAAGGGCAGCTCCGCCATGCCGCACAAGCGCAACCCCATCACCATGGAGAAGGTCTGCGGTCTGTCGCGCGTCGTGAAGTCCAACGCCCAGGTCGCCTTCGACAACGTCGCCCTGTGGCACGAGCGCGACATTTCGCACTCTTCCGCCGAGCGTGTCGCCCAGGCCGATAGCTTCATCGCGCTTGACCATATGTTCCAGTGCCTCATTCGCGTTATCGACGGCCTGCAGCTGTATCCGGCCCGCATGATGGCCAATCTCAACAAGACCCGCGGCCTCATCTTCTCCTCCAAGGTCCTGCTTGCCCTCGTCGATACGGGTATCACCCGCGAGGATGCGTACGCCATTGTGCAGGAGAACGCCATGGCCACCTGGCACGAGGTGCAGGATTGTGTCTCTGGCCCCACCTTTAAGGAGCGTCTCGAGGCCGATCCGCGCTGCACCGTCAGCCAGGAGAAGCTCGACGAGATTTTTGATCCGTGGGACTTCCTCACCCGCATCGATACGGTCTTCGATCGCCTGGAGCAGCTGAGCTTCGAGTAGGGTTAACCTAATTCGACCGCTTGCGGATGCATTTCAACCTTTGGCGCCTTGCCCGTCTTGGGCGAGGCGCTTTTTTTACTGTCGCATATGCGCCCGGGTAATAAAATGAACTCCGACTGCTGTTTCGATGAAAGGGGGCACGTGCCCAGACGCATCAAGCGGGCCACCATCGTCTCGTTTACGCTCATACTCCTTGTTGCCGTCTGTGCGGGCGCCCTGACGTATACCGTTCGAAGCAGTTCTTCCTCCTCGAATGAAGCCGATAGAGATCTCCCGGTGCTCAAAATCGGCGTTACGGATAACGACCCCTATGTGTATGTCGATACCACGGGCGATTACGCCGGTATCGATATCGACATCGCCCGCGAGGCCTGCAAGCGTGCGGGGCTCAAGCCACAGTTTGTCGATATTGACTGGAACGATCGCGACCGGCTGCTCAAAAACGGTGATATCGATTGCCTGTGGTGTGACTATTCTCCCTGTTATCGCGAGGATAAGTATTACTGGACCGAGCCGTATCTAACCGTGACGGTCTCGGTTGCCGCCAAGAAAACGAGTGGCATCAAGTCCTTGGCACATCTCGATGGAAGTAAGACCATTGCGGTGATTGCGGGTTCGGTGAGTGAACGCCGATTGCTTGCGGGGGATTTGGGGGTCTCGTCGGACGTTCAAATCAAATCATATGGCTCTGCCGAACTCTGCAAAGCCGCTCTAGTCAAAGGGTACGTTGACTGCTGGATGGCGGATGTCCAGTCGCTTGACCGACTCGTTGCTCAGTATCCCGGCGTTTACCGTGTGTTTGCCGACAATGTTATGACGGTTGACCTGGGCGTCGCGTTTGATGACAGCTATGAAGGATCGGTCGTAAAGGATCTCAATACCGCGCTGTTCGACATGGATCGAGATGGCACGATTGACCGTATTGTGGGCAATTACAAGACAGGAGCGACGACGGGCGGGCAAGGAGGAAATTCATGACAACTGATGAGCACCGTTTGAGTCGAAAGACTCTGAACGTCATAGCTGCCAGCGTTATTGTCAGCGCCGTCTTGTTAGGCCTGTTGTATACGGTTGGAACCCATCGCTGCCTCGAAAAAACGCTTGGGTTTGGCCAAGAAACCATGGTGTTTTTGGAGAACGCTTGCGAAAAATATGACCGCTACGAACAGGGGAGAAAAACCGAGGCGACGCACGATTTGCTCGCCGCGGTCGAATCGTTTGTGACGTTCCTGTCCTCTGATCGCGTTGAGGTTAACGACGATCTTATCGAGCAATTTGTCCATGCCGAGAACCTTTCGGGGCTGATGGTCATGGACTCCGATGGCCATATGGCTGCCCACTACGACATCGATGGTCGCGATCCGCTCATGTTGTGGCGAGATGAGTTGGCCTGTTCGCCGGTCGCATCGATGTATCAAGGTTCCAAAGTGACCTACTCAACTGTCGATGAGCGCCGTGGTGTCGTTTTTGCCGTCTGTGCTGTTCCGTATGGCGACGGCGTTGCCCTGGCATACCGCTCACTTGTTTCCGATACGGCGGACGACTATTCATATGCCATAGCCGACGTGCTTTCGAACAGTACCTTCCACCAGGGTCCCACGGTGCTTGTTATGGAGGATGCGGAGATTGTCTCATCCAACAGTGCCGATGCTGACGTGTCGCTCGCCCGACTCCTCACCAGCGTAGGAGTTGAGTGGAAAGACGACGGCCTGACGCGCATCGAATATCGAGGAGACGAATGGTATGCCGTGCGTGCGGCATATAAGGACTACCGCCTGTTTGCGCTATATCCCAAATCTGAGGTCATGTCTGACAGGATTTCATTTGTCGCCGTCGGCGTCTTGGTGTGTCTTGCGTTTTGGGTTGTGGTGCTGTTGGCTCGAAATATCGTTGACCACCGCAATTTGGTCGAAAAGGATAAACAGCTCGGCATTATCAATGCCATAAGCGCCATCTACGATTCGACCTTTCTTTTGCATCTCGACACCCTCGAGATCGAGGGGATCAATATGTCGCCGGCGATAGCGAAGATATTTGCCGAGCACAGCGAGGCATATGACTTTATGGACACGGTCTGCCGGGATATCGTGAGCCCCGAAAGCCGCGAAGCGGTTGTGGGACTCGTAGATATAAGTTCGCTTCGTGAACGTATGGAGGGCGTACCGTACTTGGCTGCCGAGGTGCGAGATTGTCGAGGCGCTTGGTACTCGCTACAGGTTGTCCCCCAGCATCGCGATGAGCAAGGCCGGCTGGAGTCGGTCGTCGTGGCGACGCACAACATATCGATGGTCAAGCATGCCGAGGAGCTGTCATATCAAGACAAACTGACGGGGCTTCGCAACCGCAACTATCTTGAATCGCGCGGAGATAGCCTGGTAAACGAGGACTTGCCCGTGAGCGTGATTATGTTGGACTGCAATTATCTCAAGCGGACCAACGACATCTATGGTCACGAGATGGGGGATGAACTGCTGCGACGGACGGCGTCCGTGCTGCGGCGGGTGGCTGGTGCGGATTATCTGCCGATGCGCCTTGGCGGCGACGAGTTTTTGCTGGTTTGCCCCCATACTGACAACGAGTCTGCGCTCGGGCTGGAACAGGATCTTCGTCTCGGTCTTGCCGCGGTAAGCGATGAGGCCCTGACGGTCAGCGCATCGATTGGCGTGGCGACCGTCGAGACGGCTGGAAATACGCTGGCCGATGTATATCGTGTCGCCGACCACAATATGTATCGGGAGAAGCGCACGGTCCACGCGCAGGGTGCGGACTGCTAATCTTGCCCCCGCGAGTCCATGCATCGTAGGATGTTGAATCGGTGCTTGCGATAATAAGTCGGCCCAGGCGGGGATAATAGACGTCTGAAATTTCTTTCTGAGAGGGGATCTCAATGATTAGTTTTGACTACAAGCCGCAGGGTGTATGCTCTCGCAATATTCACCTCAATCTCTCTGACGATGGCAGCAAGGTGCTGGGCGTTGAGTTTACCGGCGGCTGTGACGGCAATCTCAAGGCAATCTCCAAGTTAGTCGAGGGTGCTCCTGCCGATCGCGTAATCGAGGTTCTCGCCGGTAATACCTGCGGTATGAAAAAGACCTCTTGCGCCGATCAGCTTACGCGCGCTATCGAGGCCGCTCGCGCCGAGATCGCCTAATGGGTATCGCCGACCACATCAAGAATGGAATATCGCGCCGTGGCTTTGTGCTCGGCGGTGCTGCCGCGGGCGCTGCCACGGTGCTTGCCGGTTGCTCGAAAAAAACGGGCACCAGCGACGATGCCGCCGGCGAGCCGCAGGTTATCAAGGACGATTCGAAGATTGTCTCGATCACTGATGAGTACGAAGCTGTTGATATCGATCTTGAGCCGGCGGCGTCGTGGACGCTGCCGCTGGGCACGCTGCTGTACTACTGCGATGGCGACTACGCCGCCGCGATGATGGCGCCTGCTTCTGCTCTGCATGCCAATACGCTTGGTGTGCTCAACCTGGGCGATGGCTCGCTTACCACATTAATCGAGGATCCTATCGAGGGCACGGGATATGCTTTTTACGATGTCCGTGCCGGCGATGGCGTGTTTGCGTGGGTTGAGATGAACTTTGCCAATTCATCGTGGAAGCTCTACGCTCAAAATCTGTCGGGCGCTTCGCTCTCTGGCGACGTGGCTGAGCTCGATCGAGGTGGCAAGGACTATGATCCGCCCCTGTTTACGGCGTTCGGGTCATCGGTCATCTGGTATAAAATGCCTTCGGCAGGCGGCAATAAAACGAGTAGTGATTCGTTTTGCTATCGTCGCTCGCTTGATGAATCCAAGGCCGAGGTAATTTGGAAATCGATGGGCCGCTTTGCATCGGCCCCGCGCGCGAGCGACGGCATTTTGACCATCTCGCCGCGTGTCCGCAACGACGAAGGCGTCTACTATGGCATAACGGCAATCGATCTGACCGATGGCAACAACACCAAACGTGCCCAGCTAGTCCTTCCCTCGTCAGTCTCGCCTTTCGAGGCCGTATATATGGGCGATACCTTCGTGTTTTCTATCGAGGCGACCTATAGTGACGTGGGCAGCCTGGGCAACATGGGCACGTATATCGGTAATGAGGGAGGGCCATACCTTTTTCTGTCCCGCGAGCCGCTCGCATGTGCTGCCGGCAAGAAGAATAAATATCTCGTTAAGGTACAGGCATCGCATTTTCTCATCGACACCTCTGCCAAGACCTATGGCTCGCTGTTGTCGCCCGACCGCGCTTTGGAATATGGCGATTATCCAGCTACGGCGGGAAAATCGGACTCATTCCTTACGTACGCCACGGTGCGCAACAGCCAGGGTATACCCGAGACGGTCACCGCACGCCTATTCTCTCTTTAAGCTTAGAGGGGTTAAAAAGGCGCCAACAGGGGAATAAACGCGTTGTAATTGTGAGTACCGCCCGCCGAGCTGCCGCGTCATAGTGGCATCCGGCGGGCTCAGGTGCGTTAAAATGGGCTTGTTCTTAGCTGATTGAGACAGGGGGGCCGTGTTATGGCTTCAGATGCAAAAAAGATTCTGCTGGTCGAGGATGAGAAGGCAATCCGTGACGCCGTCGCTGCCTATCTCGAGCGCGAAGGCTACTGGGTTGTGGGTGTCGGCGACGGCCAGTCCGCGATCGAGGAGTTCGAGAAGCATCAGTTTGACCTGGTCGTGCTCGACCTTATGCTCCCCAAGATCCCCGGCGAGCGCGTTTGCCGCACCATTCGCGATACCTCGGATGTCCCCATCATCATGCTGACTGCCAAGGGCGAGATCGAGGACCGTATTATCGGTCTTGAGCTCGGCGCCGACGACTATCTGATTAAGCCGTTCTCGCCGCGCGAGCTTGTCGCGCGCGTACGCGCCTTGTTCCGCCGTGCCCATCAGGCCGACGAGCCAGCCGTCGAGGTACTCGACTTCGGCGATCTGGTCATCGATATCTCGGGCCACAAGATTTTGGTCGAGGGCAAGGAAGTCGACCTGACGGCTTCCGAGTTTAAGCTGCTCACCACGCTTGCCCGTCACCCCGGTCGCGTCTACAACCGCATGGAGCTGGTCGAGAAGGTGCTCGGCTACGACTTTGAGGGCTATGAGCGCACCATCGATAGCCACGTGAAGAACCTTCGCGCCAAGCTGGGCGATGATCCCAAGAAGCCCAAGTGGCTCTACACCGTCCACGGTGTCGGCTATCGCTTCGAGGCTCCGGCCAAGACCGATAAGTCGGACGAGAAATAGGGAAATCACATATGACACCTGCGCGCTTTGAAATCGGACAAAAGCACAAGCAGGAGAGCGAGGCGGGTTCCAAGGCTAGTTGGAACACGCCTCGTTCCGATTCACGGCCAACGATGAGCTATCCCTCGCGCATGGCACTTGCTTTTGCTCTGACATCGCTCATGACGGTATTGGTGCTGGTGGGCGTGGTCTCTGTTGTGTGGGGCACGGTCTTTTCGGATTACACGCGCTCCAATATCGTCGAGATCGCCAATTCTGCTGCCGAAAAGCTTGCGACGTCGTATGAGGAAAACGGCAACTGGACTGCGGGCGAGCTGCGCACGGTCGCGACATCGAGTTTGGTATCCGACGACCTGAGTATGCAGGTCGTCAACAAGAAGGGCGTTGTCGTCTATGACGACTCATGGCCTTCGGCAAGCGCGACCGCCGATGTGCGCGAGAGCGAATCGGCGTCGAGCAGCTCGAGCGGTAAAAAAGCATCGCATAGCCCGGTCTCGTCTGCTCCAACCGACTCCGATAGCGTTGCCAACGTCGAAATCATAACGTCTTCGGGCGAGCATGTCGGACAGGTAAAGCTATGGGCCATCGGCTCCGATGCCTTGCTCACCAAGGCGGATTCTGCATTTAGGGAGAAGACCTTTAACGCCATGGCCCTCGCCGCGGTTGTTGCAATCTGCATTTCGGTCGTTATCGGATCGCTCGTGTCGCGCATGCTCACCAAGCCGATTCATCGTATTACGAGCACGGCCAAGCAAATTCGCGATGGCGATCTGTCCGCTCGTACTGGTTTGCGCGGTGATGACGAGATTGATCAGCTGGGTGAGACCTTCGATGAGATGGCCACTTCGCTCGAGAAGGATATGAAACACGAGAAGCGCCTGACCTCAGACGTGGCTCACGAACTTCGTACTCCGCTTATGGCCATGCTCGCGACAGTCGAAGCCATGCAGGATGGGGTGTATCCCACCGACGACGAGCATCTGGAAACCGTTGCATCCGAGACACGTCGCCTGGCCCGTCTGGTGCAGCAGATGCTCGATCTATCGCGCATGGAAAACAGCACAGCGCCGCTCAACCTTGAGCCGGTGGACATGGTTCCCTTCGTGCGTTCCATCGTCAACGCTCAGGAGCGCCTGTTTGTTGACCGCGATCTGCGCTTGCGCTTTGCAGATGAAACCCAGGGTCACGACGATGTCGTCGAGGCCGATCCCGACATGATCACGCAGTGCGTCATCAATCTCATGAGCAACGCCATGCGCTACACCCCCGAGGGCGGTTGGGTCGTGGTGTCGGTGCTCAGTGACCGCAAGCATGTCAGTATTGCCGTTTCGGATACCGGCATCGGTATTGCCAAGGACGATCTGTCGCGCATCTTTGGTCGTTTTTGGCGTGCCGACGCCAGTCGCGCCCGCGAGGCGGGTGGCCTGGGCGTGGGCCTCGCCGTGACTAAACAAATCGTCGAGCGCCATCATGGCTACATTTCCGTGGAGTCGGAGCTTGGAAAGGGTACGACTTTTACAATTCATCTGCCTCGCGAGCACACGGCGGACGCGGCATCTACTACAATGGAGCACTAGCTTTTCGCTATTCGGTGAAGGAGGGGTTTCGTCCCTGCCGCTCCGAGTTTGCGAAAACGTGCGGGAAAGAACCCGCATTACTGTCGTATTTTGGTAAGGAGTGACTCACGTGACAACGATGGAGCGTCGTCCGGATTCCCGTGGCAAGGTTCGTGATATCTACGATGCCGGTGAAAACCTGCTGATGGTCGCCACCGACCGCATTTCTGCGTTCGACTTCATTCTTCCCGACGAGATTCCGTTTAAGGGAGAGGTGCTCAACCGCATCTCGGCATTCTGGTTCGATAAGTTTGCCGACATCGTTCCCAACCACCTCGTTTCCATCGACCCGGCGGATTTCCCTGAGGAGTTTGCTGAGTATCGTGACTACCTCGCCGGCCGCGCCATGCTGGTTAAGAAGGCCCAGACGATTCCTATCGAGTGCATCGTCCGCGGCTATCTGACCGGTTCGGGCAAGAAGACCTACGACGAGAACGGCACCGTCTGCGGCATCCAGCTGCCTGAGGGCCTGACCGAGGCTTCCAAGCTTCCTGAGCCGCTGTTCACGCCGTCCACGAAGGCCGAGATCGGTGACCACGACGAGAACATCTCGTTCGAGCGTTGCTGCGAGATCGTGGGCGAGGACATCGCCACGCAGATTCGCGACCTTTCCCTCAAGATCTACAAGGCCGCTGCCGAGTACGCCGCGACCCGTGGCATCATCATTGCCGACACCAAGTTCGAGTTTGGTGTCATCGATGGCAAGGTCACGCTGATCGACGAGTGCCTCACGCCCGATTCCAGCCGTTTCTGGCCTGCCGCCAGCTACGAGGAGGGCAAGATTCAGCCCAGCTACGACAAGCAATTCGTCCGCAATTGGCTCAAAGCCAACTGGGATATGACGGGGGAGACCCCGCACCTGCCCGCCGAGGTCATCGATGGCACGTCCGAGCGCTATCGCGAGGCCTTCCAGATCATCACGGGCTCCCAGTTCACAAGCATGAAGGAGAACGCATAAGTGAGTACCCGTAGCGCCACGAACAAGCGCACGCAATCCCACGAGGTTACCGGGGTTGCGCGCAAGTCCGCCGCATCCGCCAAGCCCGCCCGTCAGGCAGCGAGCTCTGTCCGCGTCGTGCCGGCTTCGTCTAAGGCACGCCGCAAAGAGCTCGAGAAGGGCGAGAACCTCGAGGGCCTCTCTAAAGAGGAGAAGCGCGCCCGCAAGGCTAAGCAGCGCGCCAAGGAGGATCGCATCTACACGGTGTCGAATATCCTTCTCAAGCAGGATGAGGACTACACCAAGCGCCGCCGCATCTGGTGGGCCGTGCTCACTATCGGCATGGTGCTCGTCGTGGCCATTTGGGCTTCGCTGTACTTCGCTCCCGCTGGCATGGTGTCCAGCCCTGTCCAGATGGTCGGCATCGTTTTGTCCTACGTCGTCATTTTGGGTGACTTCATCTACGACTTCGTTCGTATTCGTCCCCTGCGCAACATGTACCGCACGCAGGCCGAGGGCATGTCCGAGAACAAGCTCAACGCCCTTATCGAGCGCTCGGCTGCCGAGGAGGACAAGAAGGACTCCAAGAAGAAGTAGCGTTTGCATGCATACTTATCGCTAAGATATAAGGCGCGTCGTTTTTGCGGCGCGCCTTTTTACTGTTCTATAGATAGATGGAGTGGCACATGATTCGAGCTGCCCTGACGGGCGAAGAGGCTCTGGAGGGCATGAAGGCCCTAGAGCCCAAGATAAAAAACTATGCGCGCCTGGTTGTCCGCAAGGGCGTAAACGTCAAGTCCGGCCAGGAGGTTGTCGTTCAGTCTCCGGTCGAGTGCGCGCCGTTTGCGCGCGTGGTGGTCGCGGAGGCCTATGCCTCCGGTGCCGGTCACGTGACGGTTATTTGGGCCGATGACGCCGTGACGAGGCTCACGTACGAGCATGTCGAGAAAAGCTATTTTGAGCAGACGCCCGAGTGGAAGCGCCTGCAGCTGGATTCCTTGGCCCAGGATGGTGCCTGCTTTATCTTTATCGAGGGTGCGGACCCTGCAGCTCTCAAGGGTATCGATCCCGCCAAGCCAGCCGCGGCTTCCAAGGCAAGGAATACGCAGTGCAAGGTCTTTCGCCGTGGACTGGATTACAACATCAACCCGTGGTGTATCGCCGGCGCTCCGGTCGTGGCTTGGGCGCGTGAGGTGTTCCCGGGAGACGCCGATGAGGTCGCAATCTATAAGCTGTGGAATGCGATTCTGCACACCGCCCGCGCCGATGGCCAGGACCCGGAGAGCGACTGGGAGCGCCACGATGCCGCATTCGAAAAGAACCTGCGCTTCCTAAACGATAATCAGTTTGACTGCCTGCACTACACCGCTTCGAACGGAACCGATCTGACGATTGGTATGACGAAGGGCCATGAGTGGGCCGGCGGCAAGGGTGAGACCCCCGACGGTCATCCCTTCTTCCCCAACATCCCCACCGAGGAGGTCTTCACCTCGCCCGATCGCCTGCGCGCCGACGGTATCGTGTACTCGGCCATGCCGCTCATCCACCACGGCAACAAGGTCGATGATTTTTGGATCAAGTTCGAGGCGGGCCGCGTAGTGGACTACGATGCCCGCGTGGGTAAGGCGACGCTTGCGAGCATTATTGACACCGATGAAGGTGCCGCTCATCTGGGTGAGGTTGCGCTTATCTCCAAGAACACGCCGATCCGTGAAAGTGGCGTTCTGTTCTATGACACGCTCTATGATGAGAACGCCAGCTGCCATCTCGCGCTGGGTGTCGGTTTCCCCGAATGCATCGAGGGTGGGTATGATATGTCCAAGGAGGAGCTCCTGGAGCATGGCGTTAACGTCTCGAGCACGCACGTCGATTTTATGATCGGCACGGACGACATCGATATTGTGGGCATTACGCCTGATGGACGTGAAGTTGTGATTTTCCAGAACGGCCAATGGAGTTGGGAATAGTCCCAGACCGTGGTACAATGCCACCCGCGGGCCGTTAGCTCAGCTGGCAGAGCAGGGGACTTTTAATCCCAAGGTCCAGGGTTCGAACCCCTGACGGCCCACCATAGAATGGAAAAGCGACTGGCGGATGCCGGCCGCTTTTTTGTTGCCGCGACGCGGGTTCGAACCCGAAAGGGCGCGGAGCTGAGTAAACGCGTGAGCGTTTGCCAGCGCAGCGCGCAAGGCGCGAAGCGCCGCAGCGGCCGCCTGCGGAGCAGGCTGAACCCCTGACGGCCCACCCAAAGTAAGGAATACGAAATGAAAACAAATAGATACGGAATTAGCGGCAGCACATTAAAGATAATAGCAGCCATTTCGATGGTTCTCGATCATGTAAGCAGGATCGTCCTGACCAATGGAATCATGACTCACGCATCGTACAGTCAGATATCAGACGAACAGTGGGCGATTCTAAGCGAGGCTTCGGATGTGCTTCATGTTCTTGGCAGAATTGCATTTCCCTTATTTTGCTTTTTGATAGTTCAGGGATTTTTGCATACTCATGACTTAAAGAAGTACCTGCGAAATATGCTTGTCTTCGCAATCATTACGGAGCCCATATACGATTTCGTTCAAACCGGGCAACTAATTGACCTTCGGCAACAAAATGTTATGTGTGAGCTCCTGCTTTCCTTGGTCTTTTTGATTATTCTGGAAAAGATCCAAAGACTTTCAAAATGGAAGAGGTACATCGCAGAAATTGCTCTGATTGTTTTGACAGCACTGGCAGCTGAATACACCAAGCTAGATGGCGGTGTGTATGGCATTCTGCTTGTGGCTGCATTCTATTTATTCCACGACAGCAAGGCCAAGATGTTCTTTGCTGCAGTATGCGCAGTGCTCCTTTCGTCATGTCATATAGTTGGCGGCGGATTCGAGTTTGCTACAGCTAATGTATTTAATCCTGATGTTGCTGCCGCGGTCGTTTCGTTGCTGCTTATCAATCTTTATAATGGCAAGCGAGGGCTGAAGCTGAAATATTTCTTCTACATTTTCTATCCGGCACATCTTGCTCTGCTTTATGGTGTCTCACTTATTGTTTTGAACTGTCTTTAAAAACTCTCAAACAAGTCTCTGAAAGCAGAAACAAATTGACCCTAAGACTGCTTGTGAATTTCTGGAAGACCTGAGAGATGCGAGGATAGACAACGAGGGCTGCAGAAAGATGCTTCTCAGTTCTCTGGCGGATCGCACGTATCTGTATGAGGATCACTTCCACACACTCATTAATAACAGTGATAAACACGGCAGATCCTCAAAACATGAGGCTGCGGAGGTCGAACGATGCTTCGAAAGCATGAATGGCAGCGAGAAAATGAGTTCGGAAGCACCCTCTGGATGCTCCAGCATAGAATAGAAAGCGATCGGCTCCGGCTGGTCGCTTTTTTGTTGCCGGTGCACGGGTTCGAACCCGAACTTCTCTATATATAAGAACGCTTGGCGAACAAAACCTGCCTTTTACCGACGGGAAACAAATAGCTGATGCTTTTGGAGTAAAGTGGCGCTACAGAGATGACCGATGCCTTAACACCTATAAACCAGCTGGTCATCGCCAATATCAGAAGCCAATGCTTCAGTTTTAACCTCAGTGATGCGACTGAGGGACCTATTCATTTGTGAACAAAATATGGAGTGCGCGATTCCCGCCCCCGGCGCCCCTCCGGTCTGGCAATATATCTCCTTGCCGCGCGGC
>CAUCXP010000002.1 GCA_958446785.1 uncultured Collinsella sp.
GCCGTTGGGGCTCTTTGTGCTGAGTATCGTGCTCCTGGGTAAGTTCAACGTCGATATCTTTATGGACAACTTCTGGGGAGAGCCGGCTGGTCCTGGCTTTGGCGAGCAGGTTGTCTCGACCATGATTGCCCTTGTCTGGGTCTTCACGGGCATCGAGGGCGCTGTCGTTATCTCGGGCCGTGCTAAGTACGTGCGTGACGTCGGCCGCTCGACGGCGCTCGGATTTGCGGCTGTATTCACGCTGTATCTGATCATCTCGATGCTGTCGCTCGGCATTATGCCGCGCGAGGAGATGGCACAGCTTGCAACGCCCTCCATGGCGGGAATTCTCGAGTGCGCAATCGGTCCGGTTGGTGCTGCCATCGTAAACCTTGGCGTTATCCTTTCGTTGGTCGGCGCGCTGCTGGGCTATGTCATCATTGCGTCCGAGACGCCGTTCGAGGCGGCGCGCCAGGGATCCTTCCCTCTGGCGTTTGCTAAGACGAACAAGCATGATGCCCCGGTGGTAACGGTTCTCGTGAGCTCCGGCATTACGCAGCTCTTCTTGATCGTGTCGTATGTGGCGGCGAGCACCTACCAGTTCTTCTATAGCTGCGCAGTCAACACGATTCTGGTTCCGTATGTCTGCTCGGCTGCCTATTACATGGTGATTGGTTGGAAGAAGGAGCATCTGGACGGACCGCATGCGCCAAGCGTCGGCAAGGCGCGATTCTTCGGCACGCTCGGCTTCATTTACACATTGTTCCTTGTGTGGTCGACAGGCCTCCAGGGCGTCATGATCACGACGATCCTTTTTGCTCCGGCCATTCCCGTTTATATGCTGGGCGAGCGAGGTCGCGGTAAGCCGGTACTTCCGCACCTGCACGACAAGCTGATCGCAGCGGTGGTCATTGTCGTGGCGGTCATCTCGCTGTATCTGCACTTTGCCGGCATTGCGCCGATAGTCTAAGACTGCGGCAAGCTTCATCGCTTGGTAAGCCGACGGAGGCGTCGCGTGCCGGTGCCGTTCGGTAATCCATAACTGACGTGGGCCTCTGTAACGTGCCTTTGTGAGCGCCCACCAAGCCCGCGCAGGTGACATTTGTTGCCAGCGCGGGCTTTTGCTGTTGCGGCGAAATAGTTCCTGTTTTTGCTGGTTAAAGCATCAAACAGGAACTATTCCACCGCAACTTGTTTTGATTCGCTGGGGGACGGAGGAAGCGGCGATCCGGAATCCACCTGCACAGTCGCTCCGCATCCCGTCCGTTGGCGCAAGTGGTGCCAAATGTAATCTGCCCCCCCTTGCACGCTTGTCCTCCTTGCAGCAATCTGTTGGTTGAACGTCGTTATGTGCTTGCAGTTTCTGGGCAAGCCGTCTCGCAGCAAAGTAGACTAGATGGCCATTTCAAAAAGCCTACTCAGAGGAGGAACCATGCTTGAGGGTACGTATGTGGTTTCGGCCCAGACGCCGGTGGGGAGTAGACGCGGCGAGGTGACGTTTTCACATGGGGTGAACGGCGCGCTCAGGGCAGTACTAAACGTCAGGGGTCTCAATATCGCTCTCTCGAGTGCCCGTGCTGAGGGCGATTTCTTTGAGCTCTTGGGTACTATCTCCCACGTCTTGATGGGCAAGGCGCCCTTTACATGCACGGGGTCGGTCGAGGGTGATCGACTCACTGCTACCGCGCGGTCGGGTTCCGTTTCGATCTCGCTGAGCGGTATGCGTAAAGAGCCTTCGGGGCGCACCGCATAAAGTTTGCGCAGGTAAACATCGGTATTTGACTTTATAAAATAGTTCAGAGCGCTATCATTTGTCGTTACGAGTTGGTTAACCCCGGTAAACGGTTAACCGCGTCTAACGAAAGGATGAGCGCGTGAAGCTCGATACACTCGAGATTGGAAAGGACGCCGTTGTCGCATCGGTGACATCCGACGACCAGGCGCTCCGTCAGCATATTTTGGACATGGGCCTGACGCCGGGCACCGAAGTCACCATGATGAAGTACGCCCCCATGGGCGACCCGCTCGAGATTCGCCTGCGTGGCTACGAGTTGACGCTGCGCAAGGACGATGCCGCTCGCATCGAGCTCGTGGGTATTCACGACACCGATACAGGTCCGCGCGCTAACGCCGCAATCGGCACGACGGAGCATCCGGCCCTGGGCGAGGGGACGTATTCGCCCCGTGCGGCAAAAACGGCCGTGCCCGAGGGCGCACCGCTGCACTTTGCCCTCGCTGGCAACCAAAACTGCGGCAAGACCACGTTATTCAACCAGCTGACGGGCTCCAACCAGCACGTCGGTAACTTTCCCGGCGTGACTGTCGACCGCAAAGATGGCACCATCCGTAACCATCCCGAGGCGAGCGTTACCGACCTGCCTGGCATTTACTCCCTGTCGCCGTACACAGGCGAAGAGGTCGTGAGCCGTCAGTTCATCCTCGACGAGCGCCCGGACGCCATCATCGACATCATTGACGCCACCAACATTGAGCGTAACCTGTACCTGACACTGCAGCTCATGGAGCTTGACCGTCCCATGGTCATCGCGCTCAACATGATGGACGAGGTGACCGCCAACGGCGGCGCCGTAGACGTCAACTTGCTCGAGAGCCTGATGGGCGTGCCTGTTGTCCCCATTAGCGCTGCCCGCAACGAGGGCATCGGCGAGCTGGTGGACCACGCCCTGCACGTGGCACGGTTCCGCGAGCGTCCTGGTCGCCTGGACTTTTGCGCGCCCGACGGTCCGGACGGCGGTGCGCTGCATCGCTGCATCCACGGTATTGCTAACCTGATCGAGGACCATGCCGTGACGGCGCACATCCCGGTGCGCTTTGCGGCGACTAAGCTGGTCGAGGGCGATGAGCTGGTAACCGAGGCGCTTCACCTGGATCGCAATGAGCTCGACGCTATCGAGCACATCATTACCCAGATGGAGGGCGAGGCCGGCACCGACCGCCTATCTGCGTTGGCCGATATGCGTTTTAGCTTTATCGGCGACGTGTGCGGGCGTTGCGTCGTCAAGCCGCACGAAAGCCGCGAGCACGTGCGCTCCGTCAAGATTGACCGCATCCTGACAGGTCGTTACACAGCCATTCCGGCGTTTCTGGTGATCATGGGCCTCGTCTTTTGGCTGACGTTTGGCGTGATCGGCGCGGCGTTGCAGGGACTCATGGAGGACGGTATCGCTGCCATCATCGCCTCGGCCGATGCGGGCCTCAAGGCGTTCGGAACCAACGACGTGGTGCGCTCGCTGGCTGTCGACGGCGTGCTTACGGGCGTGGGTAGCGTGCTGACCTTCCTGCCGATTATCGTCGTGCTCTTCTTGTTCCTCTCCATTCTGGAAGACTCCGGATACATGGCACGCGTGGCCTTTGTCATGGATAAGGTGCTGCGTCGCTTTGGCCTGTCGGGCCGCAGCTTTGTGCCCATGCTCGTCGGTTTTGGCTGCACCGTGCCGGCTATCATGTCGACCCGTACGCTCCCATCCGAGCACGACCGCAAGATGACGGTCATGCTCACACCGTTCATGAGCTGCTCGGCCAAGCTGCCGGTTTACGGCTTGCTGTGCGGGGCGTTTTTCCCACAGGCGACAGTTCCCGCCATGGTCTCGCTCTATCTGATTGGTATCGTGGTCGGCTGCATTGCCGCCCTGGTGCTCAACCGCACGGCATTTAAGGGCGACCCGGTGCCGTTTATCATGGAGCTCCCCAATTACCGCCTGCCGAGCGTCAAGACGACGGTGATGCTGGCATGGGATAAGGCCAAGGACTTTATTACCAAGGCCTTTACCATTATCTTTGCCGCTACGGTGGTCATCTGGTTCCTGCAGACGTTCGATATCCGCTTTAACGTGGTCGCCGACCAGTCGCAAAGCCTGCTTGCCGGTCTAGGTAGCATCATCGCACCGGTGTTGGCCCCGCTCGGTTTTGGCGACTGGCGCGCCTCGACGGCACTCGTCACGGGACTTATTGCCAAGGAGAGCGTCATCTCGACGCTCACGGTGCTTTTGGGCGCAACCTCTCCCGCGGCACTGTCAGCCATGTTTTCGCCGTTTACCGCCTACGTGTTCTTGGTCTTTACGCTGCTGTACCCGCCTTGCGTGGCGTCCATCGGCGCCGTCAAGAGCGAGTTGGGCGCGCGCTATGCCGTGGCCGTATTCGCGTTTCAGGTGACGGTCGCCTGGATCGTGGCGTTTGTCGTGCATTCGGCGGGCATATTGCTGGGGTTGGCTTAGGGGCGCGTTGATGCTCCGCGCTTTTGGGCGAGCAACAATTCAATAAATATGAGCCAAAATACCGGTAATTGTCGGCCTGCGGGGACTGTCCTACGCTGCAGGTTGCCGTTCGCTGCCTATTTGCTGCCGTTTACGGATTCGTAAATACTTGCAATCGTCGGTCGATTTAACCGCATTACGCGATGCCGATGCGCATTTTGTGTGCCCCTTTCTACAATCACTTTGTGTCTATTGCCGAACATGTCTTCCGTTTCGCCTGTGTGGGGACGTGGGGTGCAATAGTCGTTTGTAGAGGCTCATTGAGGAGGGAATTGATGAAAGAAAAATTCCAATCGTTCGGAAAGGCAATGCTCGTTCCGATTACGCTCATTGCCATTTCCGGTCTCTTTTTGGGTATCGGTAGCGTTTTTACGACCGAACTGACCCTTGTGTCCCTTGGCGTTAATTGGGACTGGTATGCCGCTTCGCCGCTCTTTACGTTCTTCTCGGTATTTAAGGGTCTCGGCGAGGTAATCATTGGAAACCTCGGTGTTTTGTTTGCCGTCGGCTGCGCCTTCTCCTTGTCTCGCAAAGAGAAGGGCTGGGCTGCCTTTTCTGCCCTTGTCTGCTATCTCACCATGCTCAAGACGGTTGAGATTCTGCTTGGAGCAGCTGGCTTGGCTGCCGACAATACAACGGTGGAAGCTCTTCAGAAGGTCGGCCTTACGTCCATTCAGGCGAGTGAGCAGTCCGCACTCTACACTACCTCGCTCGGCTTTTTTGGCTACAGCTCTGGTGTCTTTGGCGGCATTATCGTGGGCTGCCTGGTCGCCTGGATCACCGGCCGTTTTTACAAGACCAAGCTTCCAACGGCGCTGGCGTTTTTTGCGGGCAGTCGAACGGTTCCCATTGTATCGCTGGTCGCCGGTGGCGTCCTGGGCGGCATCATGTACTTCGTTTGGCCCGTCATCGGTGGATGCTTCTCGGGTATTGCGACGTTCGTGAAAGGCTCCGGTCTGGTCGGTACGTTTGTCTATCGCTGGGTGCTCGAGAGCCTTGTGCCGTTTGGCTTGCATCCGCTGCTCGAGACGCCCATGTATTGGACTGAGCTTGGCGGCTCCATGGTCGTCGACGGAACGCGCGTGGTGGGCAATAGCGCTATTCAGCTTGCACAGCTCGCTTCTCCCAGTAGCGACAAGCTCTTGGTTAGGGCCTTCATGGCTGGCTATGGCATTAACGATTACGCGTTGTTCCCGGGCATCGCCCTTGCTATGTGGTCTTGTGCCAAGCCCCAGAACCGCAAGAAGGTTGCTGGTCTTTTAATCCCCACAGTGATTTCGACTGTTTTCTTTGGCGTTACGGAGCCTATTCTCTTTACGTTCCTGTTTGCCGCCCCCTGGCTCTACTTTGGCGTTTACGCTCCGCTTTCCGGACTGGGTGAAGTTCTCTCGGAGGCAATGGGCGTTTCGGTGTACCAGGGAAATATCAAGGACCTGATCCCATTCTTATTCCGCCCCGAGAAGCTTAATCTGCTTCCGTACCTTATTCTGCTCCCCGCCTTTTTCCTGGCAGCTTTCTTCCTCTTCCGGTTCTTTATTACTAAGTTCGATATCAAGACGCCCGGTCGAGACGATGGTGACGATATTGAGTTGATCAACAGCAGAGCCGAGTTCGAGGCAAAGGCCGCTGAGGCAAAGGGCGAGTCTGATAGCACTCCCGAGAAGGCAGTCCAGGGCCGTGCGACCAAGGACAGCGCGCTTGCTGTTGGCATTGTCGAAGCGCTTGGTGGAGCCGACAACATTGATGATCTTGACAACTGCATCTCACGTCTTCGCGTGATTGTCAAGGATGGTTCTAAGGTTGCAGACGACGAGGTGTTCACCAAGAATCTTGAAGCTATGGGCGTTATCCGCCTGAGCGACAAGGCAATCCAGGTCATTTACGGTCCTCGTGTCGGCGAAGTCGCTTCTGAGGTGCACGAAGTTCTCGGTGACGAGTAAAACGCGCAAGTGGCTTTCAATTGCATAGCGCAATTCCAGGGCTTGGCTTCCTATCGCATGATTTAGGGAGCCAAGCCTTCTTGTTTTAGATTGTCAAGGCAGATACTCAATAGTTCTTCGAATGCGAGAATACAACTTCCGGTAAAGCAGTTAGGCTTAACGTTCTTAAGATCCATTGGGTGATCGTCATGTATCGTAAAGATCGCGTCTGCCGTCTTGGCGAGCTCGCTGTCTTCGTTGCCGGTAAACGCGAGGGTCGTAATGCCCGCGTCGTGGCATGCCCTTGCGGTTTCCAGGATGGCTTCTGTCTGGCCCGATTTGGATATGAGCATCATGCAGCTGAGCGTATTTCGGTTGGATTCGACAAACTGATCGGTTTCTAGGAAGTCCTGTATGACGGCCAAAAAGCCAAGTCCAACGAGCTTGGTCGCCATGTACTGCGCAACGATGCGTGAGAAGCCCTCTCCGTTTACTCCGATCATTCTGTTGCGATGCAGTGCGGCGATGAATACGTCTACATCTCCGGTGTGGCATACGAAGTGGACGCTACTGTCTTTGAGTGATTGATTCATTTCGCGGGAGACATGCTGAAGGTGCTTGAGATCGTACATCATTTCGCGGTAGCCACGGTAGCCGAGCTTTTTCGAAAGCCTGATGACTGTCGTCATGCTGGTAAAGCATGCCATGGCGACGGGTTTTATGCCAATATCATCGAGGGTGTCGATATTGTTGAGCAGGTATTCGAGTACGCTTTGCTCGGTTTCGGATAGCTTTGCGGCTGAGTAGAGCTTGGAAATCTGCTTTTTATCAACCATCGGTGCTCCCTTCCCGCCGGACGTGTGTGGCCGCTTCCGTTGCGTAAATAATAACTCCTTGGGGAATTCCTTTCCCGCCTTGCAGCCGGGGCGGGAAGCGGCCCTCCATGCTGGATACAATATCCATACACAGGCGAACCATGCAATATTGAATGTGCTAATTGGGGGTTTCGATATGAAACTTACGGTCATAGGCGGCGGTGGCGTCCGCTCCATGTTTTTGGCAAAGAGCATAGCCCAGCAGGCGTCATCGCTTGGAATCGATGAACTTGTGTTTATGGACAATGATCCCGAGAAGCTGCGCATCTACGGTGGCCTTGCCGCCCATGTCTCGGGCATGCTTTGCCCCACGCTTAATTTTTCATTGACGGGCGATGCAGTCGAGGCCGTTAAGGACGCCGATTACGTGATCACGACGATTCGCGTCGGTGGGGACCATATGCGCGTTCGCGATGAGCGCATTGCTCTCTCACATGGGGTTCTTGGCCAAGAGACGACTGGCGCAGCCGGCGTGTCTTTTGCCATGCGCTCCGTCCCTGCGCTTGCTTCGTATTGCGAGTTAATCAAGAAGTACGCAAAGCCGGGCGTCAAGGTGTTTAACTTTACTAATCCCGCTGGCGTCGTATCTCAGGCCTTACGCGATATGGGCTACGATTTTACTTATGGCATTTGCGATGCCCCCTCGGGCATGTTGCATCAGTTTGCCGAGTATAAAGGCGTTGATCCCGCATCGGTTCAGGGCGAGTGCTATGGACTCAACCACCTCTCGTTCTTCCGCAATGTGACGGTTGACGGCGAGGACATCATGCCCGACTTGATCCACGACGACGGGGCATATGCTCATACGGATCTTAGGTTCTTCGAGAAGGATCTCGTTCTAAATCGCGGATGCGTGCCAAATGAGTACCTATACTATTTCTACTATCGCGAGCGCGCCGTTGCCAACGTTCTCTCTTCGCCCCAGACGCGCGGCGAACTAATCGAAGAAATTAATCGAGAAATGACGAGCGAGCTTGCATCTATCGATATTGAGAACGACTTCGAAAAGGGCCTCGCGTGCTTTGAGAAGTGGTATGGAATGCGCGAAAACAACTACATGGCGGCCGAGACAGGTATTCACCGCGACAAGCCGTGGACGTTTGACGTGTACGGCAAAGATGCTGGCGGATACGCAGGTGTTGCGCTCCGTTTCATGGATATTGCTCGCTCTGGCAAGACGCAGCAGATGATCCTGTGCACCCCCAACAATGGCGCCATCCCCGGCCTTCTCGATACAGATGTCATCGAGTCAACGTGCGATATCTCCACCGATGGCTGTGTACCGCATCGCGTCGAAGCCGATTCTGTGCCCGCGGGAAACCTCGAATTGATTCGTCGCGTCAAGTACTACGAGCGCACCGTGGCGCGTGGCATCGTTAACCGATCGAAGCGCGACATTGTCGAGAGCCTCGCGATGCACCCGCTCGTTAATTCGTACTCCTTGGCGAAAGACATCGCCGCGCAGTACTTTGAGCTTAACCGCGACTACATCGACGGCTGGACAGACTAGTCTGGACGTTAAAACTAGAAATCATGGATGGGCGGACCGGCGTTTATATTGGCGCTCGTTCGCCCTGCCTAGTAAGAAAACGGGTATAGAGTGAACTTGCGAGAGAACTTCAATGTCTTTCTGGAATCGGGCGATCGGGCGAAGGGATGCCGGAGTGGCTGCACGATGGCGTTATATATCCCCTTGTTTGTTATGAGCGCGCTTCAAATTGGTGTATCAAACGTTGCAACTGAGCTCGCCTATATCAATCCGTCCATTACGCTTATTTGCACTGTGGTCGCGGCCTTTTTAAACCTGCTTCTATCGAATGTGGCTTTTTCATTATTTGCCGTCGACCGGTCCAAAGAGACGGTGCAACCTGCTCGAACCCCTCCGGTTTATCTCTTGGCCTCGACGGTTCCCCTCCAGATTTCTGGGGCGCTGCTAATTTATTTGGTTCACTTGATTTTATCGGCAATTGTAGTCTTTGCCTCGCTTGCGAGCAGCCAGCTCGGGGTGTTGTGCTCGCTTGTGGTGGCAGTAATCGTGACGCTTCTTTCCGCGTCGTTCGTATTCGTGTTAATTGAAGATGCGGACGTGGAGCAGAGGGGACTACGAGGCATTCGGTTTGCACCACGCTACATCATGCGTTCGGTCACGGTGCTTCGTTCCTCCTGCAGGGAAATCGCGCGTCCCGCAACGCTGCTGGTGGCATGGAACCTGGTTGCAAGTTGCGCTATCCAGGTTCTTGTTGGATGGGTAGTTTCGAGTGCGGCGCTGCCGTCGGCACTTTCAGTGACGGCGCTTGTACATGAGGGACTTTATTATGGGGCGTTTGCTTATATGCTGCTTTTGCTAGTTCATTGTGCGGTTGCGAGTTGGCTCGAAATTGACGTGCTCATGGGGGTGTCCTTGTGCGTATCCGAGCAGGCGCGATAGCCCGAAGATGAAGCCGCGTTTTCGACATTGAGTTTCTGCGTACCTTGCTTTCTAAGCAGAATTGGCGCGCCATCTGTTAACGATCGTTTTCCAAGAATTCTTTTGTTGCTCATTTTATAGACTTCTCATTGCTATAATCGCCCACCGCTCTAGATGATCGGAGAGGTTTTCCTATATGGCTCAAACAAAGCAAGGTGGTATCGCACTCAGTCAGTGGCTCCCGCTTATCGGGCTCGCCTGTTGCGCGTTCGTATTCAACACGTCGGAGTTCATGCCCATTGGCCTTCTGACTGATATTGCCGCGTCGTTCTCGCTCACCGAGGCCCAGGCCGGCATCATGATCTCGGTCTACGCCTGGGGCGTCATGCTGCTGTCGCTGCCGCTTATGGTGTTTGCTTCGCGCTTTGAGTTCAAGCGGATGCTGCTGGGCGTGCTTGCCGTGTTCTCGCTGGGCCAGTTCCTGTCCGCCGTGGCGCCGACCTATCCCATTCTGGTCTGCGCACGCCTGGTGGTCGCCTGTGCGCATGCCGTGTTCTGGTCGGTCGCCTCGATCATGGCGTCGCGTCTGGTTGATACGCGCCACGGGGCGCTCGCCATCAGCATGATCGCCACGGGCTCGTCCATCGCGCAGATCTTTGGCTTGCCGATCGGCCGCGCCATCGGGCTGGCCGTGGGCTGGCGCATGACGTTTGCCGCGGTCGGGGCCTTCTCTGCCGCCGCGGTGGTGTACCAAGCCGCGGTGTTCCCGGCTATGCCGGCGGGCGAGCGCTTTACCGTCAAACAGCTGCCCGAGCTGCTCAAGAACCCGTTCCTGATCGCGCTCTACGCGGTCACGGTCTTTATGGCGACCGGCTACTACGCGGGTTACAGCTATATCGAGCCCTTCCTGGCGCAGGTCGCGCACGTCGACGCGGGCGCTATTACCATGACGCTGACGGCGTTTGGCTGCTCCGGTCTGCTCGGAAGCTGGCTGTTCGGCCGACTGTTCGATGGCCATCGCTTTCCGTTCTTGGCTATCACACTCTCCGGCGTGCCTGTGGCTCTGCTGCTCATGGGTCCGGTTGCACCGTCGCTCGTCGCCGTTCTCGCTGTTTGCGCGCTATGGGGCTGCTGCTCCACGGCCTTTAACGTGGCGTTTCAGGCCGAGCTCATCAAGTACACGCCGGCGGATTCGTCGGCCGTCGCCATGTCGATCTTCTCGGGCCTGTTTAACCTCGGCATCGGCACGGGCACCGCGATCGGCGGCGCCGTGGTTTCGGGTCCCGGTATCTCCTGGATTGGCTTCGCGGGCGGGGCGATTACCGTCGTGGGCGTCATCCTCGCCATCACCGTGCTGTTCCCGGCCATACGCCGCGCAAAGCCCGTCGCCTAATCACGTCCCCTCATCAGTTGCGGTGGCATAGAGACTGTTTGCCCGGTTTATTGGTCTCAACAGTCCCTATTTCACCGCAACTTATTTTGGGGGAGGGGATGCACGGCAGGCATACAATGGATGGCGTTGTGTTGAGCTTACCGGGAGGCTGCTATGTGGGCATACGAGACGACGTTCTATCAGGTCTATCCGCTGGGCTTTTGCGGAGCTCCGCGCGAAAACGCCGCGCCCGTTGCCGAGGATGAACTCGCCCAGGCTGCCAACGCCGCGCCTAACCCCGATGCTCCCATTATGAAAATCGCCCAATGGGCAGACTACCTGCAGAAACTCGGCGTTGGCGCCGTGCTCATCAACCCGCCGCTCGAGTCCGATAGCCACGGCTACGATACACGCAGCCTGCGCCATATCGACCGTCGCCTGGGTGGGGACGCCGATTTTGCCGCCGTGTGCGAGACGCTGCATGCCCATGGCATCCGCGTGGTGCTCGATGCCGTCTTTAACCACGTTGGCCGCGGTTTTTGGGCCTTCCGCGACGTGCAGGAGCGCAAGTGGGACTCGCCCTACAAGGACTGGTTCCACATCAGCTTTGACGGCGACTCGTGCTACGGCGACGGCTTTTGGTACGAGGGCTGGGAAGGCCATTTTGAGCTTGTGAAGCTCAACCTGCAAAACCCCGCCGTGGTCGATTACCTGCTTGAGTCCGTGCGTTGCTGGGCAGAGGTCTTTGGCATCGACGGCCTGCGCCTGGATGTTGCCTATATGCTCGATCGCGACTTCATGCGCCGCCTGCACGCCTTTACCCGTGAGCTCAAGCCCGACTTTGTGCTGATTGGCGAGACGCTCCACGGCGACTATAACCAGATCGCCAACGACGAGATGCTCGACTCCTGCACCAACTACGAGTGCTACAAGGGCCTGTACTCCAGCTTTAACTCGGTCAACATGTTCGAGATTGCCCACTCGCTGCATCGCCAGTTTGGCGGTGACCCGTGGTGCATTTATCGCGGCAAGCATCTGCTGTCGTTTGTCGACAACCACGACGTGCCGCGCCTGGCGAGCATCCTCACCGACAAGTCGTGCCTGCGTCCCGCCTATGGCATGCTCTTTGGCGTGCCGGGCATTCCGTGTGTCTACTATGGCAGCGAGTGGGGGATTGCTGGCGAAAAGGGCGGCCCCGATGGCGACTGGGCGCTGCGCCCTGCGCTCGATGAGCCTGCGCCCAACGAGCTGACGGCGTTCATCACGCAGCTTGCGCACCTTCGCTCGGCCGACGATGCGGCGGCCCGTGCCCTCAACTATGGTGCCTATCGCAACGTGGTGATCCAGAACAAGCAGCTGCTGTTCGAGCGCGCCTGCGACGACGCGACGGTGCTCGTGGCGGTCAATGCCGCGAACAAGCCCTATACCTTTGGAGCCGGTGAGCTCAACGGCTCTTTTGCCGACCTACTTGCCGACGGCGCGCCTACAGTCGAGCTAGCGGGTGCCCTTGAGCTTGCACCCTACGAGGTGCGCTATCTGTTGAGGGCCTAGGCCATGGCTGCGTCCGACGAGGGCTATCAACATATTGAGCATGGGTTTGAACCCGTGTTTGACGAGCGCTCGCGCGTTTTGGTGCTCGGATCGTTTCCCTCGGTGCTTTCGCGCGCCAACGCCTTTTATTACGGCAACCCTCAGAATCGCTTTTGGCGTGTGATGGCCGCGTGCCTCGGTGTGCCCGTGCCGCCCAACGAGGGAGACTCTTTGGCGAGCGGCGAGCCCGCGACGCTCGACGCCTCGGTTGCTGCCAAGCGGGTTATGCTGCTCAACGGCGGTGTGGCCCTGTGGGACGTGATCGAGAGCTGTGACATCAAGGGCTCAAGCGACGCGAGCATCAAAAACGTCGTTCCGGCGCATGTCGAGCGCATTGCCGGCGCAGCTCCCATTGAGCAGGTGATATGCAACGGTGGTACAGCTGGCCGGCTCTACAAGCGCTATCTACAAGAACGCACCGGGCTGCCCGCCATCGTCCTGCCCTCGACAAGTCCCGCCAATGCCGCCTGGCGTCTGGGGCGTCTTGTTGAGCGTTGGCACGAAGCCGTTGACTGGGGCGCCCTGTAATTTAGATATCTGATTGAGCATGGGCGCCGAGGCGTTTGATGATGGCGCGCCAGATTAGCGCGGGCACAGCAGGCCTAGCGCGCACCATGCCGTCGGCGTCGACGCTACCGGCATTGCCACCGCCAAGCAGCTGCGCATGCTCAATGGAGCAGCCTATGCGCACGGCGCCCACAAGCTTATCCATCGCTTCCGAAAATGGTCGGCGCAAGAGGCCCATGCGTGGGGAATGGCGAAGCGCTGCGATGCCGCTGCCGGCGCAGATGGCAACGCCGCCACACCACAATTGGTCATGGCGCTCACATGCCTTGTGCAGGCGAACGGCGGTCCCACGCGCCTGCTCAGCGCCCTCTTGTGCGGCTCGAATCGCGGCATAGACGCGCGTTCCCGTACCGCCAAAGCGCTCAAGCGCCTGCTCGATAGCTGTCAACGTCTCATCGTCAGCCACATCTTCAATGGCCAGCACGATGCCGTCGGCAACGCTGCCGGCGTCATTTGCCTTCAAGTCGACTGGGCGGGGGAGTACAGTGCCGGAAAGCTGTGCATAGGCGGCGATGGCATCCTGCAGGTCCCAGAGCAAAAACTCAAGATCGGCGCTCTCGGGAATACGGACAAACGCGATGTTATGCAGTGTTTTTGGTACATCGCCGCGTGCGGTCGTCTCCATGCCGCCTCCTTTCCGGTCGGTTTCCGTTTAGGTTACACCGTATGACGGCGCTCCGCCGCGCTATCCTAGTGCAACCCTTATGAAAGGAACGCCATGCGTCTGCCCATGAATACCTCGCTTGCCATGCTCAAGCCCTCCGGTATCCGCCGGATTAACGCGCTCGCCGCCCGGCATCCGGGGTGTATCGCGCTCGCGCTCGGCGAGCCCGATTTTCCCACGCCCGATGTGATTAGCGCCGAGGTGACCGCCGCACTGGGCCGCGGCGACACACACTATCCGCCCAACAACGGTCGCCCCGCCCTGCGCGAGGCACTGTCCGAATATATGGGTGACGCGGGTCTGGCGTTTTCCGCCGACGAGGTCATCCTGACCGACGGCGCGACCGAGGCCCTGTCGGCAACATTCATGGCTATGCTCAACCCCGGCGACGAGGTCATTATTCCCACGCCGGCCTTTGGCCTGTACGAGAGCATCGTTGTGGCCAATCACGCCAAAGCGGTCTTTTTGGATACGGAGCCTGCGCAATTTCAGATTGACGAGGATGCGCTTCGCGCCTGTGTGACCCCGGCGACCAAGGCCATCGTTATCTGCTCGCCCAACAATCCCACGGGCTGCATTCTCAACGCGGCATCGCTCGACGCCGTGGCGCGCGTAGCGGAGCAGTCGGGCATCTACGTGGTCTGCGACGACGTGTACAACCGTTTGGTCTATGTGGATGGTTACGAGCGTTTTGCCCAGCGACACCCGGAGCTGCGCGAGCAGACGGTGATCATCGAGAGCTTCTCCAAGCCCTGGGCCATGACCGGCTGGCGCCTGGGCTGGCTCGCAGCAGCGGCACCCGTCATCGCCGAGATCGCAAAAGCTCACCAATACCTAGTATCGAGCGCCGTCTCCTTCGAGATGGACGCCGCAGCTCGAGCCCTGACCGTCGACCCAACCCCCATGCTCAAAGTCTACCGAGCCCGCCGCGAACGCGTACTCGCAGCCTTAGACGCCATGGATCTCGACGTAGTGGAACCAGCCGGCGCCTTCTACGCCTTCCCCAGCATTAAACAGTACGGCCTAACCAGCGAAGACTTCTGCATTAAAGCCATCAAAGAGGCCAACGTTGCCCTAGTTCCCGGAAACTGCTTCGGAACCGAAGGCCACGTCCGCCTCAGCTACTGCGTAAGCGACGAAAACCTAGACAAAGGCCTAAAACGCCTGTCCACCTTCCTTTCAACTTTGTAGCCCAACGGGACCCAACCCATCAGCCCACCGACATAAGGGTTATGCGTGGGGCGCGCCGGCCAACGGACACGAGGATTCGCAGCAAAGGTAACGTAGCTCCGGTCGGGAGGGGCAGGGCGAGTTTTCCGTAGATTCCGCACGAGCCGAAGGCCACTTAATGTGGCCTTCGTGCGAGCTCAGGACTTGACCGAGCGGAAAACTCGCCCTGCCCCTCCCGACCGGAGCGTATGCAGGGTTTGTGTGCGAATCCTCGCGCCCGTTGACCGACGCCGGGGTCCCCGCCATAATACTTTCGGTTCACGCACGAATCCGCTGCCAGAGACAGCCGGTGCAAACGGGCATCGCCCGCGAGCTTAATGGGATATCCCGCCAGCCGAGGTGGTCGAGTAGATATGTCTTCTCGCCCCCGTCGCTCATGCAGCGCGGGGGCTTTCTTTTTGGACATGCCCCCGTCACGTCCTTGTGGCGGACCGTGCCCGGAAAGAATTCGAGGAGGTGTAATTCATGCCCCAGCAGTACAAAATCGACAAGGTTGCAGAGATCGAGTCCCGTATCGCCGAGAACGCCGGTCTGTTCGTCGTCAACTACAACGGTCTGACGGTTAAGCAGGCTCAGGAGCTGCGTCATCAGCTTCGCGAGTGCGGCGCCGAGATGAAGGTCTACAAGAACAACCTGGTCAAGATCGCTCTCAAGAACCAGGAGCAGCCCGAGCTCGACGAGATCCTCGCCGGCCCCGTCGCTTATGTGTTCTACGAGTCCGAGCCGGTCGAGGCCGCTAAGGCCCTTAAGGACTTCTCTGCTAAGTCCAAGGGCGTCCTTGAGATCAAGGGCGGTATCTCCGACGGCAAGGCCGTTTCCGCTGATGATGTTAAGGCTATCGCCGAGCTGCCCACCAAGGATCAGCTTCTCGGCCAGATCGCCGGTCTCATCTCCGGTTTCGCTCGCGACATCGCTGTCTGCGTCAACGGCGTTTCCTCTGGTCTCGCTCGTTCGATCCAGCAGGTCTCCGAGCAGAAGGCAGCCTAGTCGCTGTTTTCACCCGCGGCGGCAACGCCGCACCCCTGGCGCATTCGCGCCGTGTTTTAACTGATCTCCGTGCACAGACACGGAAACCGAAAGGACTTAGAAATGGCTAAGCTTACCACCGATGAGATCATCGATGCTCTTAAGGAAATGACCCTTCTCGAGGCTTCCGAGCTCGTTAAGGCTATCGAGGACACCTTCGGCGTTTCCGCCGCTGCTCCTGCCGCTGTTGTCGCCGCTCCCGCTGCTGGCGCTGCTGAGGCCGAGGAGAAGACCGAGTTTGACGTCGTGCTCGAGGGCTTCGGCGACAACAAGATCCAGGTCATCAAGGCCGTCCGTGAGCTCACCAACCTTGGCCTGAAGGAGGCCAAGGAGGTCGTCGAGGGCGCTCCCAAGGCTGTTCTCGAGGGTGCCAAGAAGGAGGACGCCGAGGCTGCCAAGGAGAAGCTCGAGGCTGCTGGCGCTGCTGTCACCCTCAAGTAATCAGGCTTTCTCGCCAGATTTCTTTGCAGACGGGGTTCGCATTGCGAGCCCCGTCTTTTTTGTTTTTCGGTCCCTCGGCATCGGTTGCTCAAAATGCCATGTTCTGTGATTTGCGTCGTATCGGGTGCCCTGCCGTTGGGCAATAAAATTGCACCATTCGAGCAATAATTTGCGTTGACCTGCTGAAGAATTGTCTCTGCCTTGTAGCGACATATAGTTCCAGCGGTAAGATGCTTGCGTATCGCAATTTGGTCTGCGGCTGTGTGCCGCACGCATGGGGCGCTTTTGCGCCTGCGAAAGGATCTTTGAATAACATGAAGGCAATCATCCCCGCCGCCGGTCTTGGCACGCGTTTTCTGCCTGGCACCAAGTGCACGCCCAAAGAGATGCTGCCGGTGCTCGACAAGCCCGTCATTCAGTACGTCGTCGAGGAGGCACTCGACCCCGAGGAGGTCGACGACGCCATCATCGTTACTTCTCCCGGCAAGCCCGAGCTGCTGAACTACTTCCAGCCCGACCGTTCGCTCGAGAACCTGCTGCGCGAGCGCGGCAAGAACGCCTATGCCGATGCCGTCGCCCACGCTGGCGGTATGCCGGTCGACTTCCGTTATCAGTACGAGCCCAAGGGCCTCGGCCATGCTATTCGCTCTGCTGCCGACGCCGTGGCAGGGGAGAACTTCCTGGTTCTTCTGGGCGACTACGTTGTGCCTAACCGCGATATCTGCGACAAGATGCTCGCCGTTTCCAAGGAGCACGGTGGCGCTTCGGTTATCGCCGTCGCTGCTTGCTCGCCCGAGGAAGTCAGCCGCTACGGCGTTATCGCCGGCGAGCGCGTCGGTTCGCTCGAGGGCGCCGAGGACGTTGCCGATGCCGAGCCGGGCGCTGTCTGGCGTATCGGCGGTCTGGTTGAGAAGCCCGCTCCCGAGGCTGCTCCGTCCAACCTGTACATCGTCGGTCGCTACCTGCTGAGCCCGCTGGTCATGGACCTGCTGGCAGATCAGCAGGCCGGCAAGGGCGGCGAGATCCAGCTCACCGACGCCATGGCCCGTTCGCTCGACCGCGAGGCCATGTATGCGGTCGTCATCGACCCGCTGTCGGGCTACGACACCGGCACTCCCTCTGGCTGGATGGCCACCAACGCCCTCATGGCTGCAAGCGACCCCCGCTTTGCCGATGCCTTCTGGGACGCTATCGACGAGCGCGGCGGATTGATGCGCAAGTAAGCCTTCGGGCATCGACATTTACGGGCGCGGACTTCGGTTCGCGCCCGTTTTTTATAAGAGCTGCGATTGCCGGCTCTCTGTTCACAGAAAATATATGAACAGATGTTCGATACACATATATCTACCTGCGTGTTTTCTGTCGAAAATCTTTGCTACTCCAAAAACTCAATCGCGTCAAGGCTTTTCTTGCCCAACGGTCGGTACCTGATAAACTATTAGGTTGCGATAACTGGCGAAGCTATGCCTCGCCAACCCACCGAGCATTTCCGTGAAGGAGGAAAAACCTGGTGACCTACGCATACACTGCCACTGAGCGCAAGCGCGTCAGCTTCGGGAAAATCCCGGAGGCCATGGAGCTCCCCAACCTTATCTCTGTTCAAAGGGAATCCTTTGAGCGTTTTAAGGACGAGGGCCTTCGTGAGGCGTTCAAGGAATCCAGCCCCATCCAGAGCCAGAACCATGTTCTCGAGGTTACCTTCGGCGAGCATCAGTTCGGCGACCCCGCGCACACCGTCGAGGAGTGCCGCGAGAAGGATATGACCTATCAGGCTCCGCTTCTGACCGACGTCCGTCTCACCAACAAGGAGACCGGCGAGATCAAGGAGCAGCTCGTCTTTATGGGCGACTTCCCCATGATGACCGATCAGGGCACCTTCATCATCAACGGTACCGAGCGTATCGTCGTCTCGCAGCTCGTCCGCTCCCCGGGCGTGTACTACAGCTCCGAGATGGATTCGGGCAAGCAGATCTACAAGGCCCAGATCATCCCGTCCCGCGGTGCCTGGCTTGAGTTTGAGGTCGACAAGCGCGACCAGCTCATGGTCTCCATCGACCGTAAGCGCAAGCAGAGCGCCACGATGTTCCTGCGCGCCCTTGGCATCGCCGTCACCAACGACGACATCATCGAGCTGCTCGGCAACTCCGATGTGATCAAGCGCACCCTGGAGCGCGACACCGCCCTTACCCGCGAGGACGCCCTCATCGAGATCTACCGTCGCCTGCGCCCGGGCGAGCCTCCCACCGTGGACGCTTCCCGCAGCCTGCTCGAGGGCCTGCTCTTTAACCCGCAGCGCTACGATCTGGCCCGCGTCGGTCGTTACAAGGTCAACAAGAAACTCAACCTCACCACCGAAGAAGAGGTCACGGTGCTCACCGACGAGGATATCGTCGCGACGCTGCGCTACCTCCTGTCCCTCGCTGCCGGCGAGCAGGGCTTCAAGGTCGACGACATCGACCACTTCGGCAACCGCCGCATCCGCACCGTCGGCGAGCTCGTCGCCAACCAGTTCCGTATCGGCATGAGCCGTATGGAGCGCGTCGTCCGTGAGCGCATGAGCTCCCAGGACATCGACGAGATCACCCCGCAGTCGCTCATCAACATCCGCCCGATCGTGGCCTCCATCAAGGAGTTCTTCGGTTCCTCGCAGCTCTCGCAGTTCATGGACCAGGCGAACCCCCTGACCGGTCTGACCCACAAGCGCCGTCTGTCCGCACTCGGCCCTGGTGGTCTTGCCGGCCACAAGTCCGGCTCCAGCCGCCGCACCAACGTGCCGACGGCCGTCCGCGACGTTCACAACTCGCACTACAGCCGCATGTGCCCGATCGAGACCCCCGAAGGCCCCAACATCGGCCTGATCGGCTCGCTCGCCCTCTACGCCCGCGTCAACGAGTATGGCTTCATCGAGGCCCCGTTCCGTCGCGTCGAGAACGGCGTTGCCACCGACCAGATCGACTGGATGACCGCTGACGAGGAAGAGAAGCACGTCATCGCGCCGGCCAACACGCCGCTCGATCCCAAGACCAACGAGTTCATCACGACCGATGCCGAGGGCAAGATCGTCCGTCCGCACACCGTGATCGCCCGTACCCGCGACTTCGACGGCTCCTTCGGCGCTCCCGCCGACGTGCCTGTCGAGGACGTCGACTACATGGATGTCTCGCCGCGTCAGATGCTGTCCGTCGCAGCCACGCTGATTCCGTTCCTTGAGCACGACGACGCCAAGCGTACGCTGATGGGCGCTAACATGCAGCGTCAGGCCGTGCCGCTGGTTCACCCCGCCGCTCCCTATGTCGGTACCGGCATGGAGCGTCGCGCCGCTCTGGACTCCGGCGAGGTCACCCTGGCCAAGAACGCCGGCGAGGTCATCTTTGCCGACGCCGCCAAGATCATCGTCAAGCATGCCGGCGGCATGGACGAGTATCACCTGGCCAAGTACCAGCGCTCCAACCAGTCCACCTGCATCAACCACCGTCCGCTCGTGCGCGTCGGTGACACCGTTGAGCAGGGCGAGCCCCTGGCCGACGGTCCTTCGACCGATCACGGCGAGCTCGCACTGGGCCAGAACCTCACCGTGGCCTACATGCCGTGGGAAGGCTTTAACTACGAGGACGGTATCGTCGTGTCCGAGCGCCTGGTGGCCGAGGACCTGCTAACGACCATCAACATCACCCGTCACGAGATCGACGCCCGCGACACCAAGCTCGGCCCCGAGGAGATCACCCGCGAGATCCCGAACCTCTCCGAGGACATGCTTGCCAACCTCGACGAGGACGGCATCATCCGCATCGGCGCCGAGGTCGGCCCTGGCGACATCCTGGTCGGTAAGGTCACGCCTAAGGGCGAGAGCGCTCTGACCGCCGAGGAGCGCCTGCTGCGCGCCATCTTCGGTGCCAAGGCCCACGATGTCCGTGACACCTCCCTTAAGATGCCTCACGGCGCTTACGGCCGCGTCATCGACGTCGTCCGCTTTAGCCGCGAGAACGGCGACGACCTGGCCCCCGGCGTCAACGAGCAGGTGCGCGTCTACGTCGCCCAGCGTCGTAAGATCCAGCAGGGCGATAAGATCGCCGGCCGCCACGGCAACAAGGGTGTTATCTGTAACGTTCTGCCGGTCGAGGACATGCCCTACATGGCTGACGGTACCCCGATCGACGTTATCCTCAACCCGCTGGGCGTTCCTTCGCGTATGAACGTCGGCCAGCTGCTCGAGTGCCACCTTGGCTGGGCTGCTGCCTGCGGTTGGGATACCGAGCAGGCCGACTCCGACAAGTACGTCCCCGGTCCGTTCTTCACCGCGACGCCCGTCTTCGACGGCGCCAAGGAGGACGAGATCGCCGAGGTCATCCGTCGTGCCAACAAGAACATGCTCAACAAGGCCACCGCTGCCTTTGGCGATCACATGCGCCCCGAGTTCGTCACCCAGCTTGACGAGCGCGGCAAGACCCGTCTGTTCGACGGCCGTACCGGCGAGGAGTTCCGCGAGCCCATTACCGTGGGTACGTCCTACATCCTCAAGCTCGGCCACATGGTCGACGACAAGATCCACGCCCGTTCGACTGGCCCTTACAGCCTGGTTACCCAGCAGCCTCTGGGCGGCAAGGCCCAGTTCGGCGGCCAGCGCTTCGGCGAGATGGAAGTTTGGGCACTGTACGCTTACGGCGCTTCCAACGTCCTGCAGGAGATCCTGACCGTCAAGTCCGACGATACCGTGGGCCGCGTCAAGACCTACGAGTCCATCGTCAAGGGCGAGAACGTTCCTGTCCCGGGTATCCCCGAGTCCTTCAAGGTTCTCGTCAAGGAGATCCGCTCCCTCGCGCTGGACATCGAGCCCATGCACGATGCCGACGAGGACGCCTCCGCCCCTGTGACCGCCGAGGAGACCTCTGCTCTCGACGACCTGGCTGCGCTCGCCGGCGTTGACACCGACGTCGAGGCCGAGGATGCCGAGACCGCCGAGGCACCCGAGGCTGTCGCCGCCACGACCACTGATAAGGAGTAGTTGACTGTGGCAGATTTCGAAGCTACTGATTTTGACTCGGTAAAGATCTCCCTTGCCTCCGCCGACCAGATCCGTTCCTGGTCGCACGGTGAGGTCAAGAAGCCGGAGACCATCAATTACCGTACCCTCAAGCCCGAGAAGGACGGCCTGTTCTGCGAGAAGATCTTCGGTCCCGCCAAGGACTGGGAGTGCTCCTGCGGCAAGTACAAGGGCATCCGCTTTAAGGGCATCGTCTGCGAGCGCTGCGGCGTCGAGGTCACCTCGGCCAAGGTGCGTCGCGACCGCATGGGCCACATCGAGCTCGCCGCTCCCGTGTCCCACATCTGGTACTTCAAGAGCCCCACGAGCTTCCCGATGAGCCGTATGCTCGACATCAAGTCCAAGGACCTCGAGAAGGTTCTGTACTTTGCCAGCTACATCATCACCGAGGTTGACTACGAGGCTCGCGAGGCCGACGCTGACGACCTGCGCGAGGAGCTCGCCGCCGATCTGGAAGAGATCGATGCCGAGTGCGCCCGCCAGATCGAGTCCCTCAAGGAGCAGGGCGACCCCGAGAACTTTGACGAGTTCTCCGACGAGGAGCCGCTGACCCCCGAGGAGATCGCCTCTGGCATCGTCGACATCGAGGAAGAGTGCAAGGACGAGAAGCAGCTCCGCACGGACGCCTTCAACGCCTTCATGAAGCTCACCGAGCGCGACCTCATCTCCGATGAGCCGCTGTTCCGCGAGATGACCCGCTACTACTCCATGTACTTTAAGGGTGGCATGGGTGCCGAGGCCGTCCGCGACCTGCTCGCTGCCATCGACCTTCCTTCCGAGGCCGAGAAGCTCAAGGCCATCATTGCCGACGAGGATTCCCAGAAGCAGAAGCGCGAGAAGGCCGTCAAGCGCCTTGAGGTCGTTGACGCCTTCCTGAAGGGTGGCAACAGCCCCGCGAACATGATCCTGGATGTCATCCCGGTCATTCCGCCCGATCTGCGCCCGATGGTCCAGCTCGACGGCGGTCGCTTTGCCGCGTCCGACCTCAACGACCTGTATCGTCGCGTGATCAACCGTAACAACCGACTCAAGCGCCTGCTCGACCTGGACGCCCCTGCGATCATCGTGAACAACGAGAAGCGCATGCTCCAGGAGTCCGTGGACGCCCTGTTCGACAACGGCCGTCGTGGTCGCCCGGTCTCTGGCCGTGGCGGTCGCCCGCTCAAGTCGCTCGCCGAGGCCCTCAAGGGCAAGCAGGGTCGTTTCCGTCAGAACCTGCTGGGCAAGCGTGTCGACTACTCCGGCCGTTCGGTAATCGTTACCGACCCCAAGTTGCTGCTGCACCAGTGCGGTCTGCCCAAGACCATGGCGCTGGAGCTCTTCAAGCCCTTCGTCATGAAGCGCCTGGTCGAGCTCGGCAAGGTCGAGAACATCAAGGGCGCCAAGCGCGCTATCGACCGCGGTGCCACCTTTGTGTGGGATATCCTCGAAGAGGTCATCGACGGCCGCGTCGTGCTGCTCAACCGTGCACCGACCCTGCACCGTCTGTCCATCCAGGCCTTTGAGCCGGTGCTGGTCGAGGGCAAGGCTATCCACCTGCATCCGCTGGTCTGCTCGCCCTTCAACGCCGACTTCGACGGCGACCAGATGTCTGTCCATGTGCCGCTGTCCAGCCAGGCTCAGGCCGAGGCTCGCGTGCTTATGCTCTCTGCGAACAACCTGCGCTCGCCGGCATCCGGCAAGCCGGTTAACATCCCCTCGCAGGACATGATCATCGGTGTGTACTACCTGACCCAGGTCCGCGACGGTCTGCCGGGCGAGAACCACGTGTTCGCCAGCTTCGACGACGCGCTGCACGCCTATGACTGCCGCTCCGAGGTCGACATGCAGGCCAAGATTCAGGTCCGCGTGTCCGCTGCCGACGCCAATGTCATCAACGAGGACGGCACCCGTATCTTCCGCGTCAAGAACGGCAAGAACGAGTTTGTCGACTACGACGTCACCGGCAACAAGACCGCGCGCTTCGAGACCTCTATCGGCCGCATCATCTTCAACCGCCAGTGCCTGCCCGAAGACTACGAGTTCATGAACTACAAGATGGTCAAGGGCGACGTGGCCAAGCTGGTTGCGGACTGCTGCGATCGCTATCCCGAGGCCAAGGTCGGCCCGATCCTCGACGCCATCAAGTACTCCGGCTTCCACTACGCTACCCGCGCCGGCCTCACCATCTCGGTGTGGGACGCTCTCATCCCTGCCGAGAAGCAGGAGCTGCTCGATCGCGCCCAGGCCAACGTCGACCAGATCAACGAGTACTTCGAGGAGGGCTTCATCAACGAGACGGAGCGCCACATCGAAGTCGTTAACGAGTGGACCGCTTGTACCGATAAGGTTGCAGCGCTCATGCTCGACTTGTTCGACGAGGAGAACCCGCTCTACATGATGGCCGACTCCGGCGCCCGTGGTTCTAAGACCCAGCTGCGTCAGCTCGGCGGCATGCGTGGCCTGATGGCAGACATGTCCGGCGAGACGATCGACCTTCCCATTAAGGCGAACTTCCGCGAGGGCCTGCTGCCGCTCGAGTACTTCATTTCGACCTACGGCGCCCGTAAGGGCCTGGTCGATACCGCATCCCACACCTCAGACTCTGGTTACCTGACCCGTCGTCTGGTCGACGTGGCCCAGGACGTCATCGTCCGCGAGGAGGACTGCGGTACGCACGAGGGCGTCACCTACAACCTCATCATCCCCGGCACCACCGACCTCAACACCGACCTCGTCGGCCGTTGCTTCATTGAGGACGTCGTGGCTCCCGATGGCACCGTGCTCTTTGAGCAGGACGGCTACATCGAGAAGGTCGCTGACATCCAGAAGATGGTCGATGCCGGCCTTAAGAAGGTCAAGCTTCGCGCGCTGCTCACCTGCCGCTCCAAGTACGGCGTGTGCCAGAAGTGCTACGGCTGGGATCTTTCCACCCGTCGTCCGGTCGCCATCGGTACCGCGGTCGGCATTATTGCCGCCCAGTCCATCGGCGAGCCCGGTACGCAGCTTACGATGCGTACCATTCACTCCGGCGGCGTCGCTGGCGTCGACGATATTACGCAGGGTCTGCCTACGGTCAGCCGTATGTTCGATATCGTCGGCAACGTCAACGAGAAGATCCTGGGTCGCGAGGCCGAGCTGGCTCCGTACTCCGGCCACCTCTCGATTAAGCCCGAGAAGTCCGAGTACGTGCTGACGCTCACCGACTCCGAGGATCACACCCGTGTCCTCGACGAGCGTCGCGTCCCCGCTTCGGTGCGCTTCATGCCCGAGATCGAGGACGGCTGCGAGGTTCGCGCCGGCGACCAGATCACCAAGGGCTTCGTTAACTTCCGCAACCTGCGCAAGCTGACCGACATCGAGTCGACGATGCACACCTTCGTCGAGAGCGTCAAGGACGTCTACACCAGCCAAGGCGTCGACCTGAACGACAAGCACATCGAGGTGCTCGCACGTCAGATGCTGCGTCGCGTTCAGATCACCAACCCCGGCGACTCCAAGTACCTACTTGGTCAGTACGTCGACCGCTACGAGTTTGCCGACGAGGTCGAGCGCGTTGCCCGTCTGGGCGGTCAGGCTCCCGTGGCCGAGCCCGTCATCCTGGGTACGCTCAAGGTCGCGTCCAACATCGACTCCTGGCTGTCGAGCGCTTCGTTCATCCGTACCGCTGGCGTCCTTACCGAGGCTGCCATCGAGGGCAAGGTCGACCACCTGCTCGACCTTAAGTCCAACGTCATCGTCGGTAAGAAGATCCCGGCTGGTACCGGCCTCAAGCCGTACGCCAACGCCAAGCTGACGTATCGCACGGCCGACGGCTACGTGGACATCGACGGCCCGGCTTCGCCCAACGCCAAGTCGCTGCCCGAGTGGGCTCCTGTGGAGCTCAAGGACCTGGACGAGCAGCTCCCGCAGCAGCTCGACTGGGCCGGCTACGACGAGTTCGGTGGTGCTGACGGTTCGTTCACCCGCAACGGCCACACCATCTCCGCCGAGAAGGCTCGTCTGTACCTGTTCGACGACCTGGGCGTGTCGCAGCGCTGGACCAACAAGTTCAGCGAGGTTGGCATCGAGACGGTCGGCGACCTGGTTGGCAAGTCCGAGGAGGATCTGCTGCGCATCGATGGCATCGGCGCCAAGGCGATCGAGGAGCTCCGTGACGGCCTCGAGGCCCACGACCTGCTCTACATCCTCGAGAACAACGACGACGTTGCCGACGAGGAAGACCTCTCGCAGCTGCTGCAGATGGTCTTTAGCCCCGACGGTCCGGACGACATCCTGCTGGGTACCTCCGCTCCGACGCATCACGCCGACGCCGACGAGGAGCTCCTGGGCGCCCCGATCGACGACAAGAAGGCTCCCGCCAACGGCGCGATCAACGAGGACATGGCTTCCCTCGACGAGCTGCTCAACCAGCTCGTGGACACCGACGACGCCGAAGAGGCCAAGGACAACGACGAGGAGTAATTAGTTCCGCCGTTCTAACGAACGGCGGCGACCTCCGTCGCTGCGCGGCCCCCAGAGCTACAATCTGTCATTCAAAAGGCAGGGCATGACCAAAAGGTCAATGCCCTGCCTTTTTCATGCCACCTTGTACGCTCTGGGGGCCGCTCGCTTGCGTATGCTCAACCTGTTGCGTTCCGTTGATCCCTTGCCAAAAAGGGACAGGTTTATTTTGGTAGGTTTTTCATGCTTGAATTTGAAACATTTCGCCCGACAAGAGCGTATCTATGGTGAGGGCCTCATCGAGAATTATTAACGTCACCGGGAGGTGATTATGGAAGAACAAGCATTTAGACAGGCGGTCGAAGATCACCGGGATGTCGTGTTTCGAATCGCCTTGACGTACCTGCGCGATCGCGCCGATGCCGACGATATTGCCCAAGATGTCTTTCTTAAGTTGCTTAAAAGCGATGGACACTTTGAAAGTTGGGAACATCTTCGCCGCTGGCTTATCCGGGTCACGATCAATGAATGTAAATCGCTCTTTCGAAAGCCATGGAGGCGTGTAGAGGATATTGAGAACCTGGCCGATTCGCTTTCGGCGGCGCAGGATGAGACCAAGGCGGTCCTGTCAGACGTTATGCGACTTCCGGAGCGATTCCGTGTCCCCATCGTGCTCTATTACTATCTGGGCTTTTCGACCTCAGAGATTGCCGAGTTACTGCATGTGCCAGCCGCGACCGTTCGAACGCGTTTAGCTCGCGGTAGATCGAAGCTCAAATTCATCCTAGAGGAGGGCGACCGTGAAATCCAATCAAATCAAGCAGGCCTTCGAGTCCATCCAAGCCGATAGCGATCTTGCCGACCGTGTTATTGATGCTGCTGCGGGTGAGCCGCTTCATCGAAAGGGCCACGCGAAGCCTCTCTATGTTGCCGTAATCGGATGCCTTGCCGGAGTGCTGGCGACCGGAGGGGTCGCCTACGCCGTCGTCAATTCCAGCTATTTTGCCTCTGCCTGGGGAAACCATGGCAACGGAGAGTCCATTACCTGGACTCAAGGTGGCTCGTCGGGGACTAAATATACCTACACCAGAGAGTTTGGTGACGGCATTGCGCCCCAAAGCTTGGAGGGTTCAGTACAGAAGGTCAATCTGTCCGTCGAGGGCAACGGCTATACACTCGACATTCATGATATGGCTATCGATAAAAACGGTTGCGGTGCCGTGACGTTTACGTTGTCCAATCCAAATGGTGTTAACTACTACAAGCCGGCAGCAGAGACTGGCGAACTTGTTCTCTATGGTGAAGAAGAAGGGGGCGTCAGTACACCCAGCATGAACTTCGGCGAGGAATGGGCTGATACACGCTGCACCATTGATAAAGACACATCAAGCGACACGGTCATTAACGGCACGATGTACTTTGCATCTTGGAATCGCGATCGAGATTTACGACATGCGGTCACCTGGAATATCAGTTGGACGGAGGGCAAAGGTGAGGATGCGAAGGTGATCGAGGTATCGACGCCAGAGTTTAACGTCGGAGCGCACGTCGATACAAAGGAGCTCCGCTCCGACGACTCGCCTCTCGAGATCAGCCCGTTTTCCATCCAGACGCACATCGATGATCTGGGCTATGAAGCAGTTGATCATAAACTGACCGTCAGCTACAAGGATGGATCGGAGCAGATTATCGAAGATGACGACGCAGGGGCGTACAATTTCTATGTTTCGATGGCACGCAATAGCGGAGAGAACATTTGGGTGCCAACGAAGTTGATTGATGTCGATCAAGTGGTCTCGGTGACCCTTGAGGGCACGAGGTGCACATCAACAGGAGAGACCGAAACAGAAGTACCCTTTACCATCGTCTATTCGTAAGGTCTAGGCCGCTTTCCAATAGACCTTCTTCCTAATTGTCAGAAAAAAGGCATCCCCAAACAACTCTGGGAATGCCATTCATTCATGCATACATTTCTTAATGATTGCTCTGCAATCCTTAAGCTCGCGGCATTCATAGAATGCCCACTTAAATTTATACAAGCAATTCTCTTATCATCTTTGCGTTAAATTCAACTGAATCCACGTCATTTACTTCTATCTGATATAAAGCGTTTGCAGCTATATGTTCTGCTGCCTGCTCTAAATCTCTTATACCACTTGTATTCTTATAAATTTCAATAACTTCATCTAATGCTTCATCTGTCATAATGCATTCATTTTCCTTAAGACTCATAC
>CAUCXP010000003.1 GCA_958446785.1 uncultured Collinsella sp.
GCGTGGGGCTCTCCCAGCTCATGACGTTCTTTACGGCCTCGCTCTTTAAGACGCAGATTGCCGATTTTCACTTCTTTTTCTCGGTGCATGCGTTCAACCTGACACTTGCCTGCATGCTCGTAATGTTTGTGCTCACGCTACTGCTGAACCTGCGCGCCGTGCGTCGTACCAAACTCATCGAGCTTATGGGTGCCGAGCGCCGCAACGAGAGCATCAAGACACGCAATCCCTGGATTGCGATTGCCATCTTTACCGTGGGCGTGCTACTTGTGGGCGTGGCCTATTACCGTCTGCTGCGTGATGGGTTCCCGCTAACCGAGACGGGCGACAAGCTGGACGGGGCCATGAGCCAGTTTGGCATTACGACCGCTATGGTTACGGTGGGCACCTTTGCCCTGTTCTGGGGACTCTCGGGCATGCTCATCAAGCTGCTGCAGAGCTTGCGCGGCGTGTATTGGCGCGGCCTCAATATGTTTACCGTGCGTCAGCTTTCGGCCAAGGTCAATACGGTGTGCTTTTCGATGGGCGTCATCGCGATGATTCTGTTCCTTGCCATTACCTCGGTGACGTGCGGTATGTCGATTGCCAACGTGATGAACGAGAATCTGGAGCGCTATAACCCTGTTGACGTGTCTCAGACGTATGTCTATTACACGCCCGAAACGCTCGACTACTACAAGGAGTATGTCAATCCGTCTGAGGCCGATCGCATGGTGCTGGCCGATGCAACGGTCGATTTGTACGCTGCATGGCATGGCGATCGTAAAGATCCCGATAACGTTGCAGACGGTATTAAGGGCAAGTCGGCGGACAACAACGACGAGACCGGCAAGAAGGTCAATATCGCCGATGTTGCCGGTGAGCATGTGCAGATCGATTCGTATCTGAGTTATCCGCTTGGCGGCTCGGGCCCCTCGGTGGTGGCGGGTGAGATGTGCAAGGCCATGGGCGAAAAGCTTCTCAAGGCGCTCGAGGGAAGCAACGCCGATGCGATGGGTCTGTATGTGACGCCGGCGAGCCAGTACAACAAGCTGCGCCAGATGATGGGCGAGGAGCCGGTGAGCATTGGCCGCGACCAGTACGTGCTTACGTGTGATATGGGCGGTGAGCTGGGCGACCTGTACACCAAGTATATGGCTGGCGGCCATACCCTCACCTTGGACGGGCATGAGCTCAAGCCCGCAACCGATAAGTCGGACGAGGACACGGCGGCCATCGCCAACTCGGCGATGGGCAGCAATCCCGGTACCGTGGTCGTAGCCGATGAGCTGCTGTCCCAGCTTAATCTGCAGCCGTATTCCAGTAATCTGCTCGTTAATTACAAACAGGGTATGGATACGACCGAGGCAGACGAGAGCATTAAATACACCTTGCTCGATAATCTGCTCGTTGACGGCAAGGAGCCGGGGTCGTGGGGAGTCTTCATCACGCGTTCCGAGATGTACACGCAAGCAGCGCAGATGAACGGCATGATTAGCTATCTGGCCATCTACATTGGCTTTGTACTGGTCGTTGCGTGCGCGGCGATACTGTCGATCCAGCAGCTCTCCAATGTGGCCGACGGCAGCCGCAGCTATCGTGTGCTGGCACAGATTGGCTGTGACGACCGCCAGATTCGCCATTCGGTGATGGCGCAGCAAGCGGTGTTCTTCCTATTCCCGCTGGCAGTGGGTCTGGCGCACTCCTTTGTGGCGCTTAACGTGATCATCGAGCTGGTGAGCACGTTTGGCAACATGAGCATCGGCGGTACCGTGGGCCTCACCTGTGCGATCTTCCTGGCGGCCTATGGTGGTTACTTCCTGGTGACCTACCTCATGAGCACCGGCATGGTACAAGCTGCCATCGCCACCCGTTACAGCGAGTAGCAGACGGGCAAAACCGTCGCAAAACCAACGCAAACAACCGCCGCGGAGGGAGTCGGCCCCCTTCCGCGGCGGTTTTTTGCCTTTCCGGTACGCCTCAGATGCAAGTGAGTAGACTTTTTTGGATCTGCCGAGCACATCGCGACAAATGCTCGGTAAAACCGCAGGTCAGCGCTGTGGCGATTTGGGGTGTGCTCTGCCTCCTGCAAGAAGTCTACTCACTTGGTTTTTGCTGCTAGAAGACCGCTGCGAGGGAAGGCAACTCCCTCGCAGCGACCGACGTTTGTCCAGATAAAACCTGCCAAAATAAACCTGTCCCTTTTTGGTAGGTTATCGCTTCCAAAAGTGGAGGATCAACGTCGTGCGGTTTTGCTGCTCGGTTTTGACCAGGATGTTGTGGATGTGGGTCTTGACGGTGCCCACGGCAAGGAATAGCTCGTCAGCGATCTCTTGGTTCGATTTGCCCAGCACAACCAGACGCATAACTTCGGTCTCACGGTTGGAGAGCTTGTAGGCGTTGCGATAGAAGGGCATCTGCTCTTCGATGTGTCGATCAAGATCGCTGACGTTCTTTTCCTCGGGCGCCTCCTGCATGCGGATTGAAAGCACGTGGTAGGAGTGGATGATCAGCAGAATCGCAAAGTAGCAGGCAAAGACGTTTTCGCTAAAGTTGCGCTCGGACAGATATAGTTGCAGCCAAGAGGGCGCCAGACTCATGGGGACAATCAGAATGTTGTAGAAATCCTCGGCGACGATGCATCCGACCAGAATAGCGCCGATAATCAGGTGCTTTCGTTGGTTGTTAACGCGTGCCTTCAGCTCGACTTGTGTGCTCTTGCGTGCCGTCCAAAAGATATAGAGCCCCACAAATACAAGGAATGCCTGACGCATCGTGTAGTAGAGCCATTGATGCATGGGGCCGTAGGGGACAGCGACAATGATCAGCAGCTCGCTCAGGAAGAACGTTGCGACGGGAATAACAAACTGCTTTTTAGAATGCTTATCGAGCAGGTCCATGGCAATCAGCCAAATAAAAGCCTGTGAAGCGGTCGCCACAAGGGTCCGCATTACAGGCATGGTAATTGAGTAATAGTCACTGGCCGGAAAACTCTGGTTTTGCAACGTGTATTCAAAAAAGAAGATCTCGGTCATCTCGATGGCATAGCAAATAAAAACGCCGCTGCCATAGATAAAGAATCGGCGACGGGACGAGGCATAGGCGGCAAGCGAAAGCACTGCCGTCACAATACAGATCACGAGTATCGCTAGGGTATAGAAGAACATCAGAGTGTTCATCTGTCACCGTCCCATCTCATTTAATCTATGGCAAAGCCCTGTATGCCTTGTGGGGTATAGACGTCTCAACCCTTCGTTTCATTGCGGATTAGGCGCCGAGATACAGCATAGCCGTATACCGTTCGCGGTTCTAGATAGTAAACCCCCTGCAATCCCGCTACCTGCGGGTTTATATTGGTTTAGAGGGGGTGTAACTCCGTGAACGGTCTTTAATCCCGAATAAACTAGGTAAAAATTGCATACGGGTGAATGATGGTCTTGTCAACACGAGGCGTGATGTTCGAGCGCCTCATAGTAATAGTCGGCACGACCGGCGGAAAGGAAATCGACATGGCACTGCCTAAGGATTTCATCGACACCAACGACTTCACCAAAGAGCAGATCCTGGCTATCGAGGATCTTGGCCTGGCAATGAAGAAGGCCATCAAGGTTGACGGTTATTATCCGCACCTGCTCCGCAACAAGAGCCTTGGCATGATCTTCCAGCAGGTCTCCACCCGCACTCGTCTTTCCTTCGAGACCGCTATGACCGACCTCGGCGGCCATGCTCAGTTCTATGGCCCTGGCACCATCCAGCTCGGCGGTCACGAGTCCCTGGGCGACACCGCTCGCGTCATGGGCGACCTGCTCGACATCATGATGGCTCGCGTTGACCGTCACAAGGACGTCGTCGGCCTCGCCGAGGGCTCCGCTGTGCCCGTCATCAACGGCATGTCCGAGTTCAACCATCCCACGCAGGAGATGGGCGACCTCATGACCATGCTCGAGAACCTCCCCGAGGGCAAGAAGATCGAGGACTGCACCCTGGCCTTCATCGGCGACGCCACCCAGGTCTGCGTCTCCCTCATGTTCATCGCCTCCAAGGTCGGCATGAAGTTTGTCCAGTTTGGACCTAAGGGCCACCAGATCCCCGACGGCGGCCTGCACGTTGGCACCGTCGAGGAGCGCGCCGAGTTCGGCAAGCAGATGATGGCCATCGCCGAGGAGAACTGCAAGGTCTCCGGCGGCTCTGTCGTCATCTCCGACGACATCGAGTGCATCAAGGGCGCCGACTTCATCTACACCGACGTGTGGTATGGCCTGTACGACGAGGAGGTCTCGGGCGAGAACTACATGGACGTGTTCTATCCCAAGTATCAGGTCACCATGGACATGATGAACTTCGCCGGCCCCAACTCCAAGTTCATGCACTGCCTGCCGGCCACCCGCAACGAGGAGGTCGTCGACGAGGTCATGGACGATCCCGAGCGCTCCCTGTGCTGGGTCGAGGCCGAGAACCGCAAGCACTCCATCCGTGCTCTCCTTGCCGCCCTGGGCAAGCGCACCCCGCTCAACGACGAGGGTGTCGAGTACTCCGCCAAGGCTGAGCTCCACGCCGCTCTCGAAGCTCTCGAGCAGCTCTAAGCCTTAAGCCTGCTAAACGCACGTTTGCGGGCGGCGGATGCTCGTCTCCTGTCGCCCGCTCACCGAGGCCCAAGCAATTGCCTTAATACCTTAGGGCCTCGGATCTGTCCAAGACTGAGCGAAGGAGCTCATCATGAGCGACGGAAAGAAAAAGCTTTCCTTTTTGACGGTCATTTCGACCATCATCTGCGTCGTCTTCGTTTGCGAGGCCGCCGCTCCTGCTGCTGCCATTGGCAACCAGCAGTTCTTCTGGTGGATCTTCCTGATCCTGACCTTCCTGCTTCCCTACGGCATGGTTGTTGCCGAGCTCGGTACCACCTATGACGGCGAGGGCGGCATTTACGACTGGGTACGCGATGGCCTGGGCGACAAATGGGGCGCCCGCATCTCGTACTACTACTGGGTCAACTACCCGCTGTGGATCGCCTCGCTGGCTACCATGTTCCCCGACATTTTGGGCATGGTCTTTGGCGTCGAGTTCAACTTGATCGCCAAGATGGGTATCGATCTTGCCTTTGTGTGGATCGTCTATCTCATGGGCCGCTCCAAGGCGGCCGACTCCGAGTGGGTCCTTAACGGTGGCGCCATCATCAAGGTCGCCGTCGCCGTTATCGTTGGCGCTTTGGGCATTTGGTATGCCATGGAGAACGGTTTTGCGAACGACATGTCCGCTGCCACCTTCCTGCCCGAGCTCACCAACACCAACGCTCTCGGTTACCTGTCGATCATCATCTTTAACTTCATGGGCTTCGAGGTCATCTGCACCATGACCGACGACATGGCCGATCCCGCTCGCGATATCCCCAAGGCCATCATCGTCGGTGGCCTGTCCATCGCCGTGATCTACCTGTTCGCTGGCTTTGGCATCGGCGCCGCCGTGCCGGCCGACTCCATCGATCCCGACTACGGCATGATCGTCGCAGTCCAGACCATGGTGGGCGACTCCATGATCTTTAAGGTCATCTGCATCGCCTTCCTGATCACCCTGTTCGCCAACATGGCCGCTTGGTCCTTCGGCGTTAACTCCGTTGCTCGCTACGCTGCCGAGCACGGCAACATGCCCAAGGTCTTCGCCTCGATGATCTCGGATGACGACATGCCCAACGGCGCCAACCTGGTCAACGCTGTCGTTGCCTCCCTGGTGCTGTGCCTGCAGCTCGTTCCCATCGACGCCATCTCCAACGGTGTCTTCTGGATGCTCTTTGGCACCTCTGTCGTCTTCCTGCTGTTGACCTACATCCCGATGTTCCCGGCGTTCCTCAACCTTCGTAAGAACGACCCCAACCGTGAGCGCATCTTCACGTTCCCGTTTAAGGGCGCCATGATGAAGGTCATGCTGGCCATCCCCTGCATCGAGCTGGTTCTTGCCATCGTTGCCACGCTGATCCCGTTCTCCGCTGCTGAAATTGGCGACAAGGTCCCGATGATCGTTATCTTCATCGTGCTCGTGCTCATCGGCGAGGTCGTCCGCGTCGTCAGCGCTAAGGGCCGCGAGACCGAGTACAAGGGTCTGACCCCTGAGCTCGCAGCCCAGCGTCTCGCTGAGGAGGCCGCCGAGGCCGAGGAGAACTAGAGCACCCGGTTCTGGGGCTCCAACCCTCCTCGTGTACCAACGCGCGCTTCGTCGGGCTTGTCGCTCCCGACTCCGGGCACTCTAGCCTCTTCGGAGGCGTGTCCAAGCGACAGGTTTGCTAACCATTCCCCCGGGGTGGGTGTGAGCGATAGCTCCGGTAACCACCGCCCACCCCAATCTCTCTTCCGTATCCTTCGTGCGTTTTGTCTCCGCGCACTTGGTTACGTCGTCGCTTGCCGGTGCGATTCCGTGAAAACCGGCACCGGGCGCCCCGACCTTTGCCGGGGAACGGGCGCCTACCATCTCTTGGTTTTAGGCTGCGGGTAACCCGCCCGCAGCAAGCGATCGTTCGATTTGGAGGAAATCTTATGCGTACGATCACCGAGTCCGAGTCCACCCCCAAGGCCGACGGCTTCTTCATGCCCGCCGAGTTCGCCCCGCAGGATCGCGTGTGGATGGGCTGGCCCCACCGCACCGACACCTGGGCCCACGGCGCCAAGCCGGCCCAGAAGCAGTATGCCGCCATCGCCCGCGCCATCTCCGAGTTCACCCCGGTCTATATGTGCGCCAACCAGGTCGACTACGCCAACTGCAAGGCCGTCTTCGAGAACGACGAGAACGTCACCGTCATCGAGATGACCACCGACGACGCCTGGTTCCGCGACACTGCCGCCACCTACGTCATCAACGGCAAGGGCGAGAAGCGCGCCAACCACTGGCACTTCAACGCCTACGGCGGCCTCGTCGACGGCCTGTACTTCCCGTGGGACAAGGACGAGCAGATCGCCCTCAAGATGGCTGAGCTCTCCGGCTGCCGCCGCTATCGTCCCGACGACATGATCCTCGAGGGCGGCTCCATCACCGTCGACGGCGAGGGCACCCTTGTCGTGACCGACCAGTGCCTGCTTTCCCCGGGCCGCACCTGCTCTGCGGTTCTGGAGGAGGAAGAGGATCCCGAGTCCATCTGGCCCAAGTACCGCAAGAAGTTTGAGCCCTGGAGCGAGGAGCTTCGCGCCTACATGGACGAGCACCTCAAGGATTACCTGGGTGTCGAGAAGGTCATCTGGGTCAAGGAGGGCATCGACCCCGAGGAGACCAACGGCCACATCGATGACGTCGCCACGTTCATCGCTCCGGGCGTCATGGCCTGCATCTGGACCGACGATCCCGAGTATCCGTTCTACGAGCAGTGCCACGCTGCCTACGAGACCCTCTCCAACGCCGTTGACGCTAAGGGCCGCAAGATGAAGGTCTACAAGCTCTGCATGCCCGTGAACCCGCTGTTCATGGACCAGGCTTCCTGCGACACCATCGACGCCGACGAGAACGCCGAGCCGCGCGTCCCCGACGAGCCGCTGATCGCCTCTTACATGAACTACCTGGTCACCAACCACGGCGTTATCGTCCCGCAGTACGGCGACGAGAACGACCAGCTGGCCGTTGACACGCTCCAGAAGATTTACGACGAGGTCTGGGGCGAGGGCGTCTACAAGTGCGTCGGCGTCCAGTCCGAGCAGGTCGTCTTCGGCGGCGGCAATATCCACTGCATTACCCAGCAGGAGCCCTCGGCGTAACTCAGGCACGCCACCTTGGCGTTCACTCGTCGCTTACGTAGCGTCAGTACGCTACGCTCCTCGTTCGCGCCAATCTGGCGCACCTGAGCACGCCGAGTAAACGTCTGACTTTCCGAGCCGTGATGATTCGGGAACCCAGCCGATCAATCGGACGGTCGGTGAATCGGACCATCTCGGGGCATTGATGGTCGGTTTATTCGATGTCTTGGTCGGCTGGGTTTTTCTTTGGGCACTCCGTTGCCTCCACTTCGGAGTGTCCGCCTCTTTGATTGAGTACGCGTCTGATCTGGGATTTATTGCGGGTTAGGCCAATTGTTCGCTTGAATTTCCCAGGTCAGACGCGTCTTCAATTGATGATAGTTTCCGGTTGCGAGCGCGACCGTTTTGATCGGAGTATCTATGTACCAGCGTATCGTTATCTACACGCGCCTGTTCCGCGAGCGTTGGTCCAACAATTGCATCCTCTCTTCTCTTTGGGATGGCACCTGCACCGGTGACGCGGCCTGCAACCCTACCTTGGGCTGCGCCTTCGGTACAGATGCCATCCTTTTTGCTGTAGGGGGAGCGTGCCGTGGCAGGTAAAAAGTTCTCCCTGTTCGAGGTCATCCTCTCGGTTATCTGCGTCGTTTTTACCATCGAGGCGGCGGCTCCGGCATCTGCCATGGGTAACGTGCAGTTCTTCTGGTGGATCTTCCTCATCATTACGTTTTTGCTTCCCTATGGCCTGGTGGTGGCCGAGCTCGGTACGGCGTTCGATTCCGAGGGCGGCCTGTACGATTGGGTTCGTCTGGGCTTGGGCGACCGTTGGGGCGCCCGCTGCTCCTGGTGCTATTGGGTCAACTTTCCACTGTGGGTGGCAAGTATCGCCTGCATGTTTCCCAGTGTCATCAATGCGGTATGGGGCATCGATTTTTCGCTTGGGGTCCGAATTGCCATCGAGCTTGCCTTTGTGTGGGGCGTCACGGTCATGGCAATGCAGCCGGTGGCCGAGGCCGATTGGGTCATGGATGGCGGCGCCGTCATCAAGGTGCTCATTACCGCCGTGGTGGGGATCGTCGGCATCTGGTTTGCCTGCAACAACGGCTTTGCCAACGATATGTCGTTTAAGACCTTTGTCCCCGATCTGGGAGACACTAACTCACTGACGTATCTTTCGATCATCCTCTTCAATTTTATGGGCCTTGAGGTGGTCGCGACCTTTGCCAGCACGATGAAGAACCCGTCGCGCGATATCCCCAAGGCGGTTATCGCCGGTGGCGTTGCCATCGCGGCGATCTACATTATCTGTGGCATCGGTATTGGAGCCGCGGTTCCCACCGAGCAGCTTTCACTCGATTCGGGCATTGTGGACGCGGTTGCCGCCATGGTGGGGCGCGCTCACCCGCTGACGATGGTCGTGGGCGTGGCCTTTCTGGTAACGCTGTTTGCCAACATGATCTGTTGGAGCTTTGGCGTCAACAACGTGGCGAGCTATGCCGCGCGCCATGGCAACATGCCGCGTCCCTTTGCGCTGGTGTCCAAGAAGACCGGCATGCCCAACGGCTCGGCACTCATTAACGGTTGTTTTGCCAGCTTGGTGCTGCTACTTCAGATTCCGCTGGGTGAAGGTTCCGACGTCTTTTGGGTCTTCTTCTCGATGAACGTCGTCTTTCTGCTCATGAGCTATATCCCGATGTTCCCGGCGTTTTGGCGCCTGCGTAAATACGACGACCGCCCGCGTGTGTTTCGCGCGCTCTTCGAGGGCAAGGTGCTTGCGGTAGCGCTTGCGGTGCCGGTGGTAGAGCTCGTGCTTTCGATTGTTGCGACAACCGTGCCGCTTAACAGCTCGCCCGCCGAGATGTCAAAGTTGCCGATCCTCATGGGTGTGGTGATCGGCGTGTTGCTGGGCGAGGTTTCGCGCCTCATATCGCGCCGCGGCCGCAGCATCGACAATCCCGGCGTTGGCGCAAGGGGGACAGGTCGCTTTGCACCAAAACAGTAGCGCCGCGAGTTGTGCGGTGCTAGATGCATCTTGGATTACTGCTCACGCTGCTCGGGATCAGATGCGAGCTTGGGTGCAAAGTAGGGGACGTGGCCCAGGTAGGGGCAGCTGTCCTCGCGTGATTCGACGACGCAGGGGATATCTTCGTAGGTGAGTGAGTCGCTCAGGCGGGCGATGGTCTTGGCGGCAGGAGCGACGAGCATCTTGAGCGGTGCGATAGGCGCCATGGCATCTCCTTTCTTGCATGCGACCCGTGTTTTGGCGCGAATGTATACGCCGCCAGTCTAGCATTCCGCCGAGGAGAGCTCCAAACCACCACAAAGGGGACAGGCACCTTTGTGGTGGTTTTGGTGTTTGACCAGATAATACCTGTTATCGCTCCCGGGCAGTCGTTGGGGACGTTCTAAAACGGTTATATGTCACTATCCAATAACGCCTCTGAACTGGGCCACTATTAGATTATGGAAAACACTACTGCAAGATTATGGCAAATGATACTGTCAGATTATTGCGTGTGCTGCTGTAGTCGTCGGGGGCCTGCCTTATGAGCGCCGGCATGGTGCGAACTGTCATCGCTGCCCGCTGCAGCGAGTAGCAAGCGGGCAAAACCGCCTCAAAACCAGCGCGAACAACCGCCGCGAAGAGGATCGGATCCCTTTCGCGGCGGTTGTTCGCCTATCTGGAGCGCCTCAAAACCAAGTGAGTAGGCTTTTTTGGATCTGCCGAGCATATCACGACAAGTGCTCAATAAAACCGCAGGTCAGCGCTGTGGCGATTCGGGGTGTGCTCGGCCTCCTGCAAAAAGTCTACTCACTTGGTTTTGGCTGCTAGAAGACTGCCGCGAGGGAAGGCAACTTCCTCGCGGCGGTTGGCGTTTACCCAGATAAAACCTGCCAAAATAAACCTGTCCCTTTTTGGCATGTCCCTTTTGGCGTGGCTGATTGCTTTGGGCTGTCTTGGAGAAAGCCCGTGAGGCGGCACTCAAGCTAATCCTGCGTGTCGCCTCCGTACATGTAGACGATAAAGCCGTCGCCGGTGTCTTGGCTGTGATCTTCCAAGATGCGCTTCATGTTGAGGTGCTCGTAGAACTGCCAGTCGGAGCTGCAGTCGCTCATCAGGAAGAACTTGGTGCAGCCTGCCCGGGCGAGCTCGGCGCGCGCAAGGTCGATGAGCGCGCGGCCGAGCCCCTTGCCCTGCCACTCGGGCACGATGATGATGAGGTTGAGTTGGCCCTGGGCATACTCATTGCCCGTGGCGGCAAAGCGGTCGGCCGTGGCCTTCTCGCGGCTGTCGCCAAAGAGCGAGCCCTCGAGCTTGGCGTCGGCGGTCTTCGCCATCTCGGTTGCCTGGGCGAACATCTCGTCGTAGCAGGGTACCCACGTGGGGTTGGTACGCGGCTTGCCGTCTTCGAAGATGCCGATGCAGCAGGCGGCGATAATGCGGCCCTCGGCCTCGGCGACAAGCGCGATGGGGGAGCGCTGCAGCTGCATGGCGATGTTAAAGCGCGCGCAGAAATCGGCAGCTTCGACGTCGCCGCGGTTGCGCAGCGTGTTGCACCACAGCTGGTTGTAGATGGCGGCGATGCCGGTCAGGTCATCAAGTGTGGTGGCGCGCAGGGCTACGTTGTCAAGGCTCATGGAGGCTCCTTCCGGGTTGGGTCAGGCCACCTCTGAGTGTGACATGGCCGCAGGGCCGCCGCATCAACCATTCGGTAGACGACCCCCGATCCCACGGGGGCGGAGAGATAGTCATTGGGGACGTTCTTAAACGACTGGTCAAACAAGAGCGTCCCCAACGACTACCTCAAGGAATGTCCCAGACTGCCGGCAGAAAAGGAACGTCCCCAACTGCCGCATCCGGAGCAAGACAACGCCGCAGGTAGAGGACGGACAGCGAGCGGGTTGCATTTGAGACAAGGTGACGTGAAACGAAAGGGCGCCGACCTTCTGGTTGCGCCCTTGAAGTTGAACGTCAGATTGTCCAAATGCGGCCCGCGTAACTAAATACGCTCTGCGATCTCGTGGATGAGGTAGTCGGTCTTTTCCCAGCCTAGGCACGGGTCGGTGATCGACTTGCCAAAGACGCCGCCGTCGACCGGCTGGTTGCCGTCCTCCAGGTAAGACTCGATCATAAAGCCCTTGACCAGCTTGGAGATGGACTCGTTGCGGCGGCAGCTGTCGAGCACTTCCTTGCAAATGCGATACTGCTCCAGCGGACGCTTGCCCGAGTTGTCATGGTTGCAGTCGATGATCGCTGCCGGATTGGCATAGCCGGCATGCTCGGTATAGCGCTCGGCCAGGCGCTCCAGGTGCTCGTAGTGGTAATTGGGGTAGGTGCGCCCATCGAGGCCGATGTAGCCGCGCATGACGGCGTGCGCGAGCGGGTTGCCATCGCACTCGACCTCCCAGTTGCGGAAGATGAAGCTCTGGTGCGCCTGCGCGGCGTAAATAGAGTTGAGCATGACGGTGGTGGAACCGGCGGTGGGGTTCTTCATGCCCACGGGCACCGAAATGCCGCTCGACACCAGGCGATGCTCCTGGTTTTCGACCGAGCGCGCGCCCACGGCAACATAGCTCAACAGGTCAACGAGGTACTGGTAGTTGGACGGATAGAGCATCTCGTCGGCGGTGAAGAAGCCCGTTTCCTCAATAACACGCAGATGCATATGGCGGATGGCCTTGACGCCCTCGAGCAGGTCGTCGGGAGCCTCGGGGTTGGGGTTGTGCAGAAGGCCCTTGTAGCCGGTGCCCTTGGTACGCGGCTTATTGGTGTAGACGCGCGGAATGATGATGAGCTTGTCCTTGACCTCCTCGGCGGTCTTGACCAGGCGGTTCATGTACTCAAGCACCGAATCCTCGCGGTCGGCAGAGCACGGGCCGATGATGAGCACCTTACGTGCGTCCTCGCCGGTAAAGACTTTGGCGACCTCGGCGTCAAATGCCTGCTTTTTGGCGGTAAGCTCGGCAGAAAGCGGCATTTCCTCGCGGATCTCCATGGGAATCGGCAGCCTGCGTTTGAATTCCATGGCCATACGGGGCCTCCTTTATCAATTAACAGCAACAATTGGCGAATTCTCGAATGCTCGGCATTATCCGCTGTCGCACGCTAAAGTGCAAGCGAAACCTGCCGAAAAGGGACAGGTTTATTTTGGTCGGTTTTATCTGGGGAAATGTCGGCACTCGCCGGAAGGGGGGACCGGCGTACGACATGCTGGAGCAAGTTGGATCTTCTGCGGCATACCCCGTGGACAAAAAATGGCAAATATGAGTACTGTTGCTAGCTTAGTATCATATCGACCTTATAAGATATTAGACACAACAGTAAATATGTTCATTAACGTTGGCACACAGAAGCATGCTACCGGGCATTTTGATCAATTTGAAGGCATATCTAGGCCGCAATGAGGTCGTTTGGGGCAGTTTTGGCTGTTACTAAAAAGGTGACAGTACTCATATTTGCCATTTTTTGTCCACGGGGCCTTGAGGGAGGGCGTCAATCAGGTCCCAGGGGATGCGGCCCAAGGGCCGCAGAACGAAAAATGGGGGCGCTGGTTGTCCTGCGCCCCCATTCTTTGGGTATTGCGGTTGTTTGCCGCCGGTTTTACGCCGCCTCGTCGAACTGCGAGTTGTACAGGTCGGCGTAGAAGCCGCCCTGGGCGAGCAGTTCGTCGTGTGTGCCCTTCTCGACGATGTCGCCGTCGCGAATCACCAAGATTACGTCGGCGTTGCGGATTGTGGACAGGCGGTGCGCGATGACAAAGCTCGTGCGGCCCTGCATCAGCGCATCCATGGCGCGCTGAATAAGCTCCTCGGTGCGGGTATCGACGTTGGAGGTCGCCTCGTCCAAAATCAGCGCCGGACGGTCGGCCAAAATGGCGCGGGCGATGGTCACGAGTTGGCGCTGGCCCTGTGAGAGGTTGGTGCCCTCCTCATTGATCATAAAGTCGTAACCGCCGGCGAGCGTATGGATAAAGTGGTCGCAGCGTGCGGCGCGCGCGGCGGCCTCGACCTCGGCGTCAGTCGCATCGGGACGTCCGTAGCGGATGTTCTCGCGGATGGTGCCGTTAAACAGCCAGGTATCCTGCAGCACCATGGCAAACTCGCCGCGCAGCGCCGCGCGGTCCCAGTCGCGCACGTCGACGCCCTCGACGCGCAGCGAACCGCCGTCCACGTCGTAGAAACGCTGCAGCAGCTTAATGAGCGTGGTCTTGCCGGCGCCGGTGGGGCCGACGATGGCGATGGTCTGACCGGGCTGCGCCTCGCAGCTAAAGTCGTGGATGATGGTCTTGTCGGGCGTGTAGCCAAACTTGACATGGTCAAACTCAACGTGGCCGGGGCGCTTCTCGGGAATCTGGGCGTCGGCCTTCTGCTCCTCCTCGGGCGCGGCGAGGAACTCAAAGACGCGCTCGGTGGCAGCGGCCATCGACTGCATCGTGTTGCTCACGTTGCCCAGCTGCTGCACCGGCTGCGTAAAGTTGCGCACGTACTGGATAAAGCTCTGGATGTCGCCGGGCGTGGCATTGCCGGTCAGCGCGAGCTGTGCGCCCACCACGACAACGCCCACGTAGCCCATGTTGCCCACCAAGCTCATAAGCGGCATCATCAGGCCCGATAGGAACTGCGAGCGCCAGCCACTAATAAAGAGACGGTCGTTTTGACGGTCGAACTCCTCGATTGAGGCCTCGGCGCGGTCGAACACCTGAATAACGTTCTGGCCGGCAAAGTCCTCCTCGATAATGCCGTTGACGGCGCCCAGGACTTGCTGTTGCTCGCGGAAGTACGGCTGCGAGAAGTGAATCATCACGGTCAGGATAATCGCGGCAGCCGGCAGCGTGAGCACGGTGACGCCGGTGAGCGGCAGACTGATCGACAGCATCATGACGAGCACGCCGATAATCTGCGTCACCGATGTGATGAGTTGTGTCACGCTCTGGTTGAGCGACTGGCCGAGCGTGTCGACGTCGTTGGTGATGCGGCTGAGCACGTCGCCCTTGCTGTGGCCGTTGAAGTAGCTCATCGGCACGACAGCGATCTTGGCGGCGATCTCCTTGCGCATGCGGTAGCAAATCTTTTGCGTGACGCCGGTCATGAGCCAGCCCTGGATGAGGCTGCAAACAGAGCTTGCCAGATACAGGCAGAGCAAAAAGCCGAGCGTCTTGGCGATCCAGGCAAAGTCGACATCGCCGGTACCGTTGACCTTGGCGACCAGGCCCTCGAACAGCTTGGTCGTAACCTGGCCAAGTACTTTGGGCCCCACAATGTTAAAGATGACCGAGCATACGGCAAAGGCGACGGCGGCAAACACGGCAATCTTGTGCTGGCCGATATAGCCGAGCAGCTGCCGCATGGTGCCCTTAAAGTCCTTGGCCTTTTCGCCACGGCGCATGCCACCCATGCGGCCCATGGGACCACGCTGGCGGGTGGGCTTGGGAATCTGAGTCTTGGTCTCGTCTGCCATTAGCGCTCGCCTCCTTCCATGACGGCTGCAATTTCTTCTTGGGTGAGCCCCAGCTCCTCGGCGGAAAGCTGCGACTGTGCGATCTCCAGGTACGCTGGGCAGCTGTGCAGCAGCTCCTCGTGCGTACCGGTGCCCACCACGTGGCCGTCGTCGAGCACGATGATCTGGTCGGCGTGCATGATGGTCGCGATGCGCTGGGCCACGACCACGAGCGCGGCGTCGGTAACGTTTTTGGCAAGCTCTTCGCGCAGGCGCGCGTCTGTTTTGTAGTCGAGGGCGCTAAACGAGTCATCGAACACCACGACCTCGGGCTTTTTGGCCAACGCGCGGGCGATGGCCAGGCGTTGGCGCTGACCGCCCGAGACATTGGAGCCGCCCTGGCTGATGGGGGAGTCGTAGCCGCCCTCGCGCTCGGCGATAAAGTCTTCCGCCTGGGCGACGCGTGCTGCCTGGCGCATATCCTCGTCACTTACCATGTCGCCGGCAAACTTGAGGTTGCTCTCGATGGTGCCCGAGAACAGGCGCCCCTGCTGCGGGATGTAACCGATGCGGCGGCGAAGCTCGGAGAGGGTCATATCGCGCACGTCGACGCCGTCGAGCGAAATGCTGCCGCCCGTCACGTCGTACAGGCGCGGAATCAGCTGCACAAGCGTGGACTTGCCCGAACCCGTGGAGCCAATGATGCCGAGCATCTGGCCGGCGTGCGTGGTGAAGTTTACGCCGCTAATGACGTCGGCGCGGGCATCGGGATACTGGAAGCTCACGTCGCGGAAGGTGAGCTCACCGCGCGGCGCGCTGGCTGCGGGCAGTTTGGGCGAGGCAGGGTCGTTGATGCTCGTGGGGCAGGTGATGACCTCTTCCACGCGCTCGGCTGCGACCTCGGCGCGGGGCAGGATAACCGAAACCATGGTGAGGATCATAAACGCCATGACGATCTGCATGGTATAGGAGATAAACGCCATCATGTTGCCGACCTGCATCACGCCGTCGGACACGCCCTGGGCGCCAAACCAGACGATAAGCACGGTGATGCAGTTCATGACGAGCATCATGAGCGGCATCATAAAGCTCATGGCGCGGTTGGTGTAGAGCTGCGTGGTCATCAGGTCGAGCGACGCCTTGTCAAAACGCTCGAGCTCATGCTCCTCGCGGTTGAACGAACGGATAGGCATAAGGCCGTCGAGCAGCTCGCGGGCGGTAAGGTTCACACGGTCCACAAAGCTCTGCATCTTTTTGAACTTGGGCATGGTGAGGCCCATAAGCACGCCGACGACGGCCGAGACCGCGATGATGGCCACGGCGATGGTCCACTCCAAGCCGGTGTGGTTGGCCAGGACACGCATGACAGCGACGATGCCCATGACGGGGGCCATCAGGCACATGCGGATGAACAGGGTTGCGGCCATCTGGATCTGCTGAATGTCGTTGGTGCAGCGGGTGATGAGCGAGGCCTGGCTAAACTTGCCCACCTCGGCCGGCGAGAAGTGCATAACCTTGTTGAAGGTCTCGCGGCGCAGGTCGCGGGCGATGGAACAGGCGGTGCGCGAGGCCACGGCACCGGTCAGGATGGTGGCGACGAGCGACACGAGGCACAGACCAAACATCGTGGTCGCCATGCGGCTCAGGTAGGCGTTCTGCACGTCAGCGGGGTCGATGCCCTGCGCCTTGTACTCGTCCTGTACATAGCTCACGGCGCGCTGGGTTACGATGGAGCCCGACATGGAGCCCATTTTGTCCGCCATTTGGTTGGCGCCCTCGACGAGCTTGCTTTGGTCTACCAGACCGCCCTCGACACCCAGGCGCAGGCTCTTCATGGTGATCTTACCGCCGTCGGCATCAATCTGCTTTTGCATGTTCTGCGCCGCTGCGGCCTTCTGCTGCATCTCGGCGAGCTGCTTGGGCGTCATCGCTGCCATTTGCTCGGGGGTGGGCATGGCCTGGGCAGCGTTACTGTCTTTCTCGCTGGACGAGCCCATCATGTCGCCCATGGAGTTGGCGTCAATGCCCTGGTTGAGCGAAAGAACGACAGTCTCGGGCAGGCTCATAATGTCGGCAATCTTGCCTCCATCGGCACGCTCTTCCTCGGTGCCCTTGTACGTTCGAATGCCGTTTTTGTCAGCCTTGCTAAACACGGCCTCCACTGCCTTGGCGTCCTTGGCGCTCATAAAGAGCTTGAGGTCATCGAGCGATTCGGCGCGAATGGTGTCGGGTACGGGCGAGGCGATGCCGCCTTGCTGCACGCCCACATCGACGATGTCACTCATATACGTAGGTAGCGCTAGGTCGGCATTGCAGCTGATTACGATAAGCACGATAGCCGTGAGTAGCGCCAGGATATGCTTTTTAAAGAGCTTGAGAATCCTCACTCGGCATCTCTCCTTTCTTGATTGCGATCGATAATTTCGTTGGCACGCCTTAGGAGGCGCACCATCTCTTGGGTATCTGTTTCGCCGAGCTGCTCGAGGAAGGCCGCGGTGCGTTTCTCGAATTCCCGACGTTTGATTTCGAGATCTTGTCGGCCTTTGTCGGTCACCGTGACGTGTACGCGACGACGGTCGGTCTTTGAGTGCTCGCGCTCGACCCAGCCCTTGGTTTCGAGGGCGCGCAGGATGTTGGCGATGCGGGCGCTCGAGACCCAGGCGCGATCAGCGAGTTCGCTCGGCGTGAGCGAACCGCCAGCGAGCATGAGAGCGCGCATGACAGCCATCTCGCCGCCGAGAGCTTTGTCCGCAAAGCGCGAAATGCGCTGATGCATGCTGCCAAACTCAGTTAAGAGCTGGCGCCCAAGCTCATGGAAATCGGTATCTTCCACCGAAAACCCCTAACACTAGAAACTATTTTCGGTGAAAGATGATACCCTTGCACGCGTACCCTATGCGGTAGATTTTGGGACATGTCCCAAAAAACTACTTGGCCGCTAGGCAATATAAAGAGCGCATAAAGACTTAAAATCATTCAATTGCTGAAGCGTTTCAAAGAACTATTATGCACGCGGTTAGGCGAGGGGTTGTCACCACCATGACGACTAGGACTCATATAATCGCCACGTGCGATGCTCCAACTTCCCGCAAGGAGACACCTGAATCAAGGGGGTTGGAGTCATGGCATTTGACTTCACGGGTAAAACCGCGATCGTTACCGGTGGCACTCAGGGCATTGGCCTCGAGATCGCCAAGGGCATCGTCGCGGGCGGCGGACATGTCGCGCTCATCGCAAGGAACGCTGCTAAGGGCGAGGCCGCTGTGGCCGAGCTTGGCGAAGGCAACAAGTTCTACCAGCTCGATGTTGCCGATGCGCCCAAGGCGCGCGAGACCGTCGAGCAGATTTTCACGGACCTGCCGCAAACCAACATTCTGATCAACTGCGCTGGCGTCATCAGCACCAAGAAATTCGACGAGATTGATGACACCGAGTGGCGTCGCACCATCGACATCAACCTCAACGGTACCTTCACTATGATGAACGCCGTGTATCCGCACTTTAAGGCGGCCCATGCCGGCACTATCGTCAACGTGAGTTCCGTTGCGGGCAAGATCGGTGGCGGCCTGCTCGGCACAGCCGCCTACGCCAGCTCCAAGGCCGGTGTTAACGGTCTAACCAAGGCAGTCGCCAAGGAAGGCGGCAAGTTTGGCGTCCGCTGCAACGCCGTGTGCCCGTCACTTACCCTTACCGATATGACCTCGATTCTCTCTGACGAGAACTCTCAGCGCATCATCAACGGTATTCCCCTGGGCCGCGCTGCCCAGGCTAGCGAGCCTGCGCAGATGGTGCTGTTCTTCGCTTCCGACCTCGCCAGCTTCGTGAACGGCGAGATCGGTGACTGCGACGGCGGCATCGTCCTGGACGGGTAATACCCCGCGATGATTATTCGGCGACGGCTCCTGCGACTCGGGACCGTCGCCTTCTTTCTGACATAGGCGCGTGCGACTACGATTCGCATGCATCCAAAGGAGATATATATGAGTGAATCGACTGCGGTGGAGGCGCCGGCGGCAAAGGAGCCGTTCTTTAAGATGTCCTCCATCCCGGGTGCCAATATTTTGGTGCCGCTTTTGTTGGGCTGCCTGCTCAACACGCTATTCCCCGACCTGTTCAAAACGCTCGGCAGCTTTACGCTTGGCATGACTCAGCAGGGCGCCGGCCCGCTCGTGGGCGCTTTTTTGCTCATCGTCGGTACGACGATTTCGTTTAAGAGTGCTCCTGCCGCCGCTGCCCGCGGTGCCATCATCATCGCCGTCAAGCAGATCGTGGTCGGTGCTATGTCGCTGCTCATCCTTTATGTGTTCAACGACAACTTGTTTGGCATCTCTGCCATGGTGATGCTGGCGGCTTGTACCGGCGCCAACAACGCTATGTACGCTGGACTGATGGGTACCATGGGCAACGAGGCCGAGCGTGGCGCTGTCGCCATCACCACGCTCGTTGTCGGCCCTCCGGTCACGATGATCGTGCTCGGTGCTGCCGGTCAGGCTCCGATTGGCTGGTCGCTCGTGGGCGCCATCCTTCCGATTGTCGTTGGCATTATCCTGGGCAACCTGTTCCCCAGCTTTAAGAAGATGATGGCACCGGCACTTTCCGCCATCATTGTGCTCGTCTTCTTTGCCATGGGCTCGACCATGACCTTTGGCCAGCTCATTAATGGCGGTCTCCCCGGTATTCTGCTCGGCGTGATCTGCTCGGTGGTCTTTGCAATTCCCGTTGTCGCGGTCGATAAGCTCACGGGCGGTACGGGTGTCGCGGGTGCGGCCATTTCGAGCTGCGCCGGAGCCAATGTGGCCACGCCTGCTGCCATGGCAAGCGTCAACGAGGCCTTGTACGGCGGTGCGGTGCTCGCGACGGCCACGGCACAGGTTGCTGCCTGCGCAATCGTTACGGCTATTTTGACCCCGCTGGTCACCAGCTGGTGCTACAAGCATTTTGAGGGCCAGGGCAACGGCGATAGCAAGGCAACGACCGACAAGGCCGTCGCAGCTGCCTAATGCCAAGCGGCAATCAAAGCTAAAAACTAGTCACGCCACAGGGCGGCCACGGGGGATCCCGTGGCCGCCCTGCAGTTTCTGTAGGGTCTCTGGAACACTTTACCCTGCTAAAGCTGGCATAACAGCTAGAGTGAACGTCGTACAAAGGCAAGGAAAAATACCAAACAAATCGGTGAACGGTAGTTGTTCGTACTCGTATTTCCTGCGGATTTGTTAAAAACGCCCTAATGGTATAAAAAAAGAAACATATAACAGCCCTGATGAAGGGGGTGGCTATGTTATCCTTCTCAGACGGGTGAAATCTTGGGTTTTGGGTTGCAGTTCCAAGGTGGACAAACGTTTTTCCCTGTACCAATGTGTGGTGAAGAACGGAAGAAGCCGGTAGTGCAAGCCGATAATTCAAGAATTCAATAAGCAGCGGTGTGAGAGAGCGCCGCATTACACGTAACTAGGAGCGTGGTTACACAATGCAGGAGGCATGGGAAGGCTTCAAGGAAGGCATCTGGACGGGAGAGGTTGACGTCCGAGACTTCATCCAGAAGAACTACACCCCCTACGAGGGCGACGAGTCGTTCCTCGCCGGCCCGACCGAGCGTACCAAGGAGCTGTGGGGCGAGGTTCTCGACCTGCTGCTCAAGGAGCGCGAGCAGGGCGGCGTCCTCGATATGGACACCAAGACCGTCACGGGTATCGTGAGCCACCCCGCTGGCTACATCGATAACGCCCATCGCGACAAGGAGACCATCGTCGGCCTCCAGACCGACAAGCCGCTCAAGCGTGCGCTGCACGTCAACGGTGGTATCCGCATCGCTTGCCAGGCTGCCAGCCAGCACGGCTACAAGATCGACGAGAACGTTGTCGAGCGCTACACCTTCGAGCGCAAGACCCACAACGCTGGCGTCTTCGATGTCTACACCCCCGAAATGCGTGCTTGCCGCTCGGCTCACATCATCACCGGTCTGCCCGATGGCTATGGCCGCGGCCGCATCATCGGCGACTACCGTCGTGTTGCCCTGTACGGCGTCGACTACCTGATCAAGGACAAGGAGGCCCAGAAGGCTTCCACCCCGACGGTCATGACCGCCGACAACATCCGCGATCGTGAGGAGCTGCAGGAGCAGATTCGTGCCCTCGGCGAGCTCAAGATGATGGCCGAGACCTATGGTTTCGATATTTCCAACCCTGCTACCAACACGCAGGAGGCCATCCAGTGGATGTACTTCGCCTACCTCGCTGCCGTCAAGGAGCAGAACGGCGCCGCTATGTCCATCGGCCGTACCTCCACGTTCATCGACATCTACGCTGAGCGCGACCTTGCCAACGGTACCTTCACTGAGGAGCAGATCCAGGAGTTCGTGGATCACTTCATCATGAAGCTCCGCATGGTCAAGTTTGCCCGTACCCCCGAGTACCAGGCCCTGTTTACCGGCGATCCGCAGTGGGTCACCGAGTCCATCGGCGGCATGGGTGTTGACGGCCGTACGCTCGTTACCAAGATGAGCTACCGCTACCTGCACACGCTCGAGAACATGGGCACCAGCCCCGAGCCCAACATGACCGTTCTGTGGTCGACCCGTCTGCCCGAGAACTTCAAGAAGTTCTGCGCCAAGACTTCTGTCGCCAGCTCCTCGATCCAGTACGAGAACGACGATCTCATGCGCGTTTACCACGGCGACGACTACGGCATTGCCTGCTGCGTGTCCTCCATGCGCATTGGCAAGGAGATGCAGTTCTTCGGCGCCCGTGCCAACCTGGCCAAGTGCCTGCTGTATGCACTCAACGGCGGTGTTGACGAGGTCTCCAAGAAGCAGGTCGGCCCCAAGTATCGCGCCGTCGAGGGCGATACGCTCGATTACGACGACGTTGTGGCCAAGTACAACGACATGATGAAGTGGCTCGCTGGCGTGTACGTTAACTCGCTGAACATCATTCACTACATGCACGACAAGTATTGCTACGAGCGCATCCAGATGGCTCTGCACGACAAGCACGTGCATCGCTGGTTCGCTACGGGTATCGCTGGCCTTTCCGTCGTGGCTGACTCCCTGTCTGCCATCAAGTACGCCAAGGTCCACCCCGTCCGTGACGAGAACGGCATTATCGTCGACTTCGAGACCGAGGGCGAGTTCCCCAAGTACGGTAACGACGACGACCGCGTCGACCAGATCGCTCACGACGTTGTGCACCAGTTCATGGAGTACATCCGCATGAACGACACCTACCGCAACTCCGTGCCCACGACCTCGGTTCTGACCATTACCTCCAACGTCGTGTACGGTAAGAAGACCGGCTCCACGCCCGACGGCCGCAAGGCTGGCCAGCCGTTCGCCCCGGGTGCTAACCCCATGCACAAGCGCGATAGCCACGGCGCCATCGCTTCGCTGTCTTCGGTTTCCAAGCTCCCGTTCCGCGATGCTCAGGACGGCATCTCCAACACCTTCTCCATCATTCCGAGTGCGCTCGGCAAGGAGGATCAGGTGTTCTTTGGCGATATCGACCTTGATCAGCTGGGCGAGTAACTATTGTTAGTGCTATACTAACAATAACGATTACTGATTAGTGCGCCGGTTTCGGCCGGCGCCTATCAATCGAAGGAGACACATTATGAAGGTTTCTGAAGTTTCCGAGACTCAGGCCGATAACCTGGTCCACATGCTCGACGCTTACGCCGAGAAGGGTGGCCACCACCTGAACATCAACGTCTTCAACCGTGAGACGCTGCTCGACGCTCAGGCTCACCCCGAGAAGTACCCGCAGCTGACCATCCGCGTTTCCGGCTATGCCGTGAACTTCCACACGCTCACCAAGGAGCAGCAGGACGAGGTCATTTCGCGTACCTTCCACGACAAGTTCTAAAGGGATTTAACTCCCGCAGGATCGCCGGGGCTGTTTGGGTTACTTTCCAAAACGTCCTCGGACATGCAAGGGGCTCCGCTGCGCGCTTCGCGCGGCGGAGCCCTTTGCGTCCTGCGGAAATGTTTTGGAAAGTAACCCAAAGCGGCCCGGCGGGTGTCCTGTGTAGTCACCCTTTAGGCGGAACTCTCCTAATGGGTTGAGCGTTCTGGATACTCTCTTGCTACCGCTTACCGCATATAGCGACCGTTTGTGGGATAAGTAACACTCATTTATAAATCGTGTAGAATCTCAGGTAAGCACGGAGTTTTCCAGGGAGACGCTGTCCTTTGTTATGTGCAAGGGGCGGCGTCTCTTTGGCGCATGGAGGCCGTTGTGTAGCAGGACGGT
>CAUCXP010000004.1 GCA_958446785.1 uncultured Collinsella sp.
AGCACCTCGATATGCTTGAGCGCCATATCGAAAGTAAAGATGACCTCGTCGGGCAGGTGCAACATTTTGAGCGCCGCCGACATGCGGCTCCAGGTAAGCGTCCATGAAACGCCCAGCACAAGCGACACATTAATGAACGTCTTGAGCGCAATCTTGAGCATGGCGCCCGTGGCAGACGCGCCCAGCAGCAGGGCAGGTAGTGCCAAAACCACCGCGAGCCCCGCAGCGCCAAGTGCCGGCACAAAGGTTGCCCGCAGCCCGCGTACGGGGCGCACGGCAACGAGCACCAGCGCGATAGCCGCCATCAACATGAGGTACAGCGGGCTCTGTGTCAGGTACACGCACAGAACGCAGACGAACATCCCCACCAGGCGCACCGGCGCCGAAACGCAAGAAAGGGCGCGGTCGACCATCGACCCGCCCTCGTGTGCGCCTCCACCCAGGCGAACCCGCTCAAGCAGGCTCGCCAGGTGCAGGACGTTTTGTTGCATAACACGATGTCGAGCCCCCGCGGGCTCGTAACGCTGCTCGACCGTAAGCCAGCTAGGCAGCTCGGCTATTGCCATGAGCACCGCTTTCCTTGACCGTCAGCGAGACCAGGCGGAATGCGATGGTCAGCACCGCCACGCCAATCACGCCCGAGAGGATATACATGGCAGCCTGGCCGGCAAAGCCAAGACCCTGCTCCTCGGAATAGGCCTGCAGATAATCGCCCGTGGGCAGGGCGTCGGCAAAGGTCGGGGTATCGAGGCCGACCGAAGCCTGCAGGCTGTCGTCGCCAGCCTCCTGAACGGCGGTCGCGGCGCCCTCGGCGTCCCACTCACCCCAGGCGTCACCGGTGGCGAGCAAGCCGAGCGGCGTAGCCACGACAAGCACGGCGACCAGGATGAGCGTGGGGACCAGCGAGGTCTTCTTAGCGGCAGCGCTCTCGGCAGCAAGCTGGCCATCGACGGCCTCGGGCCCGACGATAACGCTCGGCGCCGTCTTCTTAATGAAACCATAGATGGCGGCCGTCGCCACGCCCTCGACCACGCCGGCAACCAGCATATGCGGGATCAACATGGCAGGAATAGCCACGGACAGCGGGAAGGGGCAGTACAGCGGAGCGCCCGAGGCGTTGGTGAAGAGCATCGGCTGAATACCAAACTCGATTGCCGCGCACAGGGCCGCCAGGCACAGGCCGACCCAGCCGCTCACGATGGCCGAAACCGAGGTGCCCCAGCTCTTGTCGTGCAGACGGCTGTTGAGCGCACGGAACACGATAGCAGCGGTAAACGGCAGCACAAAGGCCATGTTAAAGCAGTTGGCGCCAAAGGACAGAACGCCGCCGTCGCCAAACAGCAGCGCCTGCAGCGCGAGTGCAACCGAGACTGCAATGGCAGCAGCCTCGGGGCCCAGCAGCAGCGTGATGAGCGCGCCACCAACAGCGTGACCAGTGGTGCCGCCGGGCAGCGGCACGTTGAACATCATGAGCAAAAAGGAGAACGCAGCGCAAATACCCAGAAAGGCCATATGCTCGCGATCGAGCGTGGCGCGCACTTTCTTGATGCAGTGAACCCATACGGGCACCATCGCCACCGCCATAACGGCATCGGTCTGCGGGGACAGATAATTATCGGGAATATGCATGAGTCCTCTCAATCAGAACGTTGTGTGTTACGTTTCCAACAATCCGTAACACCGACTCTGCATACTAACAAAAAGGCGCACCGCCCACAACGCAGCACGCCCTTGCAATACGTACGTTATTAACCCAGGTCCACGCACCGCCCAATAAAGGGCCCATGCACTCCCAACTTTCCGGTCACCCGGAAGAAGGTGCAGTCCGCTCGCAACAAGGTTAACGCAGGAACCCGCCCCCGAGAGGGGTTTTCTAAGGCAACATCCCGCAGCCGCGAAGCGGCGAGGACGTTGCCGTGAAAACCCCGCAGGGGCGGGTTCCGAACAGCAAAGATTACGAGCGGACTTCGCCGTTTACGCCCTTGCACACCTTGGTGACAATCTTCTGGTGCGCCTTCTCGACCTCTTCGCTGGTGAGCGTGTGGTCATCAGAGCGATACGTAAGTGCGAAGGCCATGGACTTCTTGCCCTTGCCGATGCGGACCGGATCGCGGTAGACATCGAACAGGCGCACGCCCTCGAGCAGCTTGCCGCCGGCACTCGTAATACGACGCTCAAGATCCTCGCAGGTCACAGTGTTGTCGACCACGATAGCAAGGTCGTGCTCAACGGCCGGGTACTGCGAGAACTCACGGTAGTTCTCCTGATTGCGGGCGCCCTTGATCAGCTTGTCCAGATCGAGCTCAAAGGCAACGACAACCTCGTCAATGCCCATAGCCTCGCGCGCCTCGGGGTGAATCTCGCCGACCCAGCCCAGCACGGTTCCGCCGGACAGAACCTCGGCCGCACGACCCGGCTGCAAGAAAGCGTAGCCCTCGCCCTCGACGGGACGGAAGCGGGCCTTCTCGATGCGCAGCTGGGCGAGCAGCTCCTCGACAATGCCCTTGCCAAAGAAGAAACGCAGCTTGCGGTACTTCATGTTCCAAGACTGCTCGCTCCACTGACCCGAGAGCACACCCGCCACGGACTTGGTCTCCTTGGGCAGGCTGGCGTTCTCGCGACCGTGGAACAGGCTGCCGACCTCGTACAGATGCACGTTAGGCGTGCCGTGGGCCTCGTTGTAGGCCACAGACTGCAGCAGACCCGGCAGCAGCGAGCGGCGCATCTCGGTCTGCTCGGCCACCAGCGGGTTCATGAGCACCACGGGGCAGCCGCGGCCTTCGGTGGACATGCCAATCTTCTCCAGATCGCCCGGGGCGGCAAAGCCAAAGGTCGTGGTCTCGTTGAGGCCGCAGGCGCGCAGGATCTCACCGACCTTGCGGGTGAGCTTCTGTTCGCGGGTCAGGCCGCCGATGTGGTTCTTGGCAGCCGGGATGGTCGCCGTCACACGGCCCATGCCCCATAGGCGCAGGACCTCCTCGATCAGGTCAATCTCGCGCGGCAGGTCGGGACGGAAGCTCGGCGGGGTAACCATAAAGTCCTCGCCGTCGCGCTCGACGGTGCAGCCCAGACGGGTAAGCGAACGCTCGATAAAGTCGGGCTCGATGTCGGCACCGCAGATGGCATGCACGCGGGCCAGGCGCAGCTTGATGCTGTCGATGGTCTTGGGCGCGGGGAAAACATCGACATAGCCGGGAGCAACCTCGCCGCCGGCGATCTCCTCGATGAGCGCGCAGGTAACGTTGGCGACATCCACGCAGCCAGTCTCGTCAACCTGGCGCTCAAAGCGAATGGAGGCGTCGGAGATCAGCGACAGATCGCGGCTGGTGTGCGAGGTGCGACCGGCGTTGAAGCAAGCGCTCTCGACCATCACGTCGACGGTGTCGTCCTCAATCTCGGAATCCATGCCGCCCATAACGCCGGCCAACGCCACGGGGCGCTCGCCGTCGGTGATAAGGCCCATGCCGGCGTCGAGCACGCGCTCTTCGCCATCGAGCGTCGTGAATTTCTCATCCTGCTGGGCGGCGCGAACCACCACGCGACGGTGGCCATCGCGCTCGGCAAAGGTGTCCAGGTCAAAGGCGTGCAGCGGCTGACCGGTGAGCATCATCACGTAGTTGGTGATGTCGACGATGTTGTTGTGCGGACGCACGCCCAGGGCGTTGAGGCGCTTGACCATCCAGTCGGGCGACGGGCCGACCTTCACGTTGCGCACGATGCGGGCGACATAGCGGTCGCACAGGCCCTCGTCGGCAATCTCGACGGAAAGCTCGTCGTCGGTCGCGCGGCCAGTCTCCGCCTTGATGGCGGGCAGCTCAACGTGGAAATCGCGATCGAAAATGGCGCCGGTCTCGCGGGCCATGCCGATCATGGACAGGCAATCGGGACGGTTGGGCGTGATCTCGCAGTCGAGCACAGTATCACTCGAGCCCACGTACTCGGCAAACGGCATACCGCAGGGCGTGTCCTCGGGCAGAATCATGATGCCGGAGTGGTCGCCACCCAAGCCGAGCTCGCGCGCAGAGCAGTTCATGCCCATGGACACGACGCCGCGAAGCTTGCTCTTCTTGATCTTGACGTCGCCGGGCAGGACAGCGCCGATCATGGCCGTGACGATGTGGTCGCCGGCCTCAAAGTTCTGCGCGCCGCAGACGATCTGCAGCGGAGCGGGGTTGCCGTCAGCGTCGAGGTTCTTGTCGCCCACGTCGACCGAGCACACATACATGTGGTCGCTATCGGGGTGCGGGGTCTTGGTGAGTACCTTGGCGGTCACCACGTGGTCGAAGGATTCTCCCACGGTGTCAATCGCCTCGACCTCGGTGCCGGTACGGATATATTCGTCCGAAAGGGTCTTGGGATCCTCCGGAATATCGATCATGGTCTTGAGCCAGTCGTAAGAAACGCGCATGTAGCTCTCCTAGTTCTTAATCTCCGCAAAGGGAGGAATATCAAATGAAGACGTTCGCCTTAGGGTTGTCCAGGTGCCCCAGGTTGGCGTGAAAGAGGAGCGACGCGTACTAAAGGTACGCGAGCGACGGTTTGAACGCCAAGATGGGGTGCCTGGGCAAGCCTAAAATTGGTTCAGGAAGCGCATATCGCCCGTCATGAGCGTTCTGAGGTCCGGCAGGTCGTAGCGCAGGGCCGCGACGCGCTCGGCGCCAATGCCAAAGGCGAAGCCGGTGTACTTCTCGGGATCGATGCCGCAGTTGATCAGGACGTTGGGGTCGACCATGCCGCAGCCCAAGATCTCGATCCAGCCGCTGTGCTTGCAGAAGTTGCAGCCCTTGCCGCCGCACACGTGGCAGCTCACGTCCACCTCGCAGCTGGGCTCGGTGAAGGGGAAGAAGTGCGGGCGGTAACGCGTCTTGCGATCCTCGCCAAACATGCACTTAACAAAGTAGTCGAGCGTGCCCTTCAGGTCGCCAAAGGTGATGCCCTCGTCGACGACCAGGCCCTCGATCTGGTTGAACTGCGGCAGGTGGCAGGCATCGGCCGTGTCGGGACGGTAGACGGTGCCCGGGCAGATCATGTAGATGGGCGGCTTCTGCGACTCCATAGTGTGGATCTGCACGCCCGAAGTCTGGGTGCGCAGCAGCACGTCGGACTCGCCGTGGGCGTGAGCCTCGGGGTGCGCGACGCTGCCGGGGTTGTTGTCGACCACGTAGAAGGTATCGCGGGCCGAGCGGCTCGGGTGATCCATGGGAGCGTTGAGCGCGGTGAAGTTGTAGTAAGAGGTGTCGACCATGGGGCCGGACTCGACGGTGTAGCCGATGCCGCAGAAGATGTCCTCGGCCTCCTCGATGATTTGCTTGATCAGGTGCTGGTGGCCGATCTGCGGACGGATGCCCGGCAGCGTGATGTCGACGGCGTCGTGCTCGAGTGCGCGCTTGAGGGCGGCGGCCTTCATCTCGGTGTTTCGCTCGTCGAGCATGCCCTCGATCAGCTGGCGCATCTCGTTGGCGCGCTTGCCCATCACGGGACGATCCTCGGGGGCGAGCTTGCCCATCATGCGCATCAAGCCGGTGATACGACCCTTGCGACCGAGCAGCTCAACACGCGCAGCCTCGAGCTTGGCGGCGTCATCGGCGCCTGCGACGAGCTCCTTGGCCTCTTCCTCGAGTTTGACCAGATCATCAATCAGACTCATGTCTTCCCTTTCGTCTCTCGCGCATCCACTTGCCGCGGCGGCTGGAGCCACCCGGAGCTGCGGATGTGCGGCCCGGTTCGGTAACAAAAAAACCGCCCTCGGGCATGTGCATTGCCCAAGGACGGTTGAATTCCGCGGTACCACCTTGTTTGACCCGGCGGATGTCTGGCCCGCCGCGCCCACTCTGTGCCCCTTGTCGCGAGGCTCACGGCTTCCCTACTGGGGCTTCGCCGCCGCTGGCCGCGTGCCCGTTGAGGTCGCTGCTCGGGAGTGAACGCTTGGCCCTTGTCACCGCAGGAAGGCTCGCAGCCCATGACCTTCCCTCTCTTGCCGGCGACGCGGCGGGCAAAACCCTCTCCGTCAACGCATTGGGCTATAGGATAACACATTCTGCGTGTGCATCGCCGCGTTCCGTTTTGTTCGCACTGGGTACAAGGCAGGTAGCTGTGCAAACTGGCCGCGCGCCCACCCGAAGCGCTCGGCTCACGAGATCAAGGATATGGTATGGGAAAGAAACTCGATAAGAAGGCCGAGCCTGCAGCGGGCAAGACATCCAAAGGCATGAAGGTCGATAAGGCCGTCAAAAAATTCCGCAAGCTCGAAGGCAAGCTGTGGACTCGCGAGTACCTGCTCAAGATTGCCGAGTTCGATGGAGCGACGATTGCTCCTGCCAACGGCGCAGCAGCGCGTGCCGACGCCATGGGCACGCTTGCCGGCGAGCATCACAAGCTGCTGACCAGCGAGAAGTCCGTTGAGCTCGTACGCTCGTTAGCGCGCGAGACCGTCGCCGGCGGCAAAGTCGACGACCCTCAGCTGCTCGACGAGATCCGTGTGCTCGGCCGCGATCAACGTGAGGCCAGTGCCATCCCCACCGAAGAAGCCGAGGCCTGGACCAGGCTCACCTGCGAGGCGGACGCCGTGTGGCACAAGGCCAAGGCAGCCAATGACTGGGCGAGCTTTGAGACCTATGTGGATAGAATCGTCGCCCAACTTAAGCATCAGGCCGAGCTCATGGACCCCAAGCGCGATCCATACGACGTTTGGCTCGACCAGTACGAGCGCGGCCTTTCCGCCAAGAGCTTCGACGCGTTTTGCGACGAGGTCAAGGCCACGGTCGTGCCGCTCGTGCATGCCATCGGCGAGCGCGGCCAGCAGCCGGCTGCCGACTTTTTGCACGCCCACGTGCCCGAGGCTGCCCAGCGCGCCATGAGCTTCGACCTTATGAAGCTTGTCGGCCTGGACCTGGACGACACCACGCTTGCCTTTACCGAGCATCCGTTTAGCGAGGGCTTTGCCGTGGGTGATGCGCGCATCGCGACGCACATCTACGAGGACGACTGCATCTCCAACGTCTACAGCATCATCCACGAGGCGGGGCACACCATGTACGAGCTGGGCGTCAATCCCGCCTACGCGCGCACCTGCCTGGAGGGCGGCACCTCCATGGGCATCCACGAGAGCCAGAGCCGCTTCTTTGAGAACACCGTGGGTCGCAGCCGCGCCTTTATGGGCCCGCTGCTCGAGGTGCTGCGTCGTCACGCGCCCGAGGTCTACGGCGACGTCGACGAAGACACGCTCTACCGCGCCGTGAACATCGCGCAGCCGTCGTTGATCCGCACCGAGGCCGACGAGCTCACCTATCCGCTGCATATTATGGTGCGCTACCAGATTGAGCGTATGCTGTTTGCCGGCGAGGCTGCGGCCAAGGACATCCCCGCGCTTTGGAACCGCTTTATGGACGAGTACCTGGGCATTCCCGTTCCCGACGACACGCACGGCTGTCTGCAGGATACGCATTGGAGCGGCGGTTCGTTTGGCTACTTCCCCACGTATGCGCTGGGTAGCGCCTACGATGCCATGTTTGTGCCGGCCATGTGCCGCGACGGCGTCGACCTTACCGGTGCCTGCGCGAGCGGCGATCTGGCGCCCGTCCGCGCCTGGCTGGGCGAGCACATTTGGCAGTGGGGCCGCGCCAAAGACGCGCCGGAACTCATCAAGGGCGCCTGCGGCATGGCCTTTGACGCCCGCTACTACTGCAGCTACCTGCAGGACAAGTTCACCACACTGTACGAGCTGTAAGGATTGACCAGCACGCCGTCGCCAACGCCAACTATGTTGACGCCAATGTCTTGGCAACGTCAGCGAAAACGACCCTAAGCGAGCAAGGTGACGTGAAATGAAAGGGCGCTGACCTTCTGGTCGCGCCCTTGAAATTGAACGTCAGATTGCCGCTTAGGGGCGTTTGCAGCGTCGAGCAGTTACGCGGTTTGGTAAAACCGCGTAACTACAGAGCCTCGAGTGCGTTGGCGATGCGCTTCATGGCGGCATCGGCGGATGCTTGGTCGGGCGCCTCGGCCAGCACGCGGATAACCGACTCGGTTCCGCTCTTGCGTACGAGCACGCGGCCCTCGCCTGCCAGCGCAGCCTCGGCCTCGGCGATGGCGTTCTGCACGCCCATGTTCTCGAGCGCGGCGTCCTTGTCCGCCACGCGCACGGCCACCTGCGCCTGCGGTAGCAGCTTGCACGGAGCCGTGAGCTGCGAGAGCGTCTCGCGCTCGGCGCGGATCACTTCCATCACGCGCAGCGAGGTCATAATGCCGTCGCCCGTGCGCTCGATATCGCCAAAGATCGTATGGCCCGTCTGCTCGCCGCCCAGGCTGTAACCGCCCTCGCGCATCTTGGCATACACGTGACGGTCGCCCACACCGCTGGTCACGGCACTTAGGCCGGCAAGCTCCAACGACTTGATCAGGCCAAAGTTGCTGGCAATCGTCGGAACCACGGTACCGCCCGAAAGGCGACCGTGCTTGTTCAGGTACACGCCGCACACGTACAGGATCTGGTCGCCATCGACCACGCGGCCGCGCTCGTCCACGGCCAGGCAGCGGTCGGCATCGCCGTCATAGGCAAAGCCCACGTCCAAGCCCTGCTCCACCACGTGGCGCTGCAGACGCTCCATATGCGTGGAGCCGCAGTCGACGTTGATGTTAAAACCATCAGGCGCGGCATTGATCACGCGCACGTCGGCGCCCAGCGCGTCGAACACCGGCTTGGCCACCGAGGACGCCGAGCCGTTGGCGCAGTCGATGCCGATCTTGACGCCCTGCAGCGAAAAGTTCGCGCTGGCGATGAGCGAGGCAATGTAGCGGTTGCGGCCCTGCATGTAGTCCACCGTGGCGCCGATGTGGTTGCCCGTGGCCAGCGGCACCTCGCTCTTGCCATCGACGTAGTCCTCGATGAGCTCCAGTACGTCCTCGTCCATCTTAAAACCGTCGCTATTGACGAGTTTAATGCCGTTATCGCAAAACGGGTTGTGGCTCGCGCTGATCATGATGCCGCAATCGAAGCAGCCTTCCACGGTCTGATGCGCTACGCCCGGCGTGGGGATCACGTGCAGCATATAGGCGTCCGCGCCGCTCGCGACCAAGCCGCTCACCAGCGCCGCCTCAAACATATAACTCGAGCGACGCGTGTCCTTACCCACGATGACGCGCGCCTTGCGCTCGCGGTTGGCGCCGTAATACCAGCCCACAAAACGGCCAATCTTATAAGCGTGCTCTACCGTCAGCCCAACGTTAGCCTCACCGCGAAAGCCGTCGGTGCCAAAGTACTTCATGCGCTCTCCTTACAAAATAGGGGCGAACAGATTGCCTGTCCGCCCCAAAATGGTACTCGATTATCTGCGCTACCAGAAAAACCCTACGCCGACGCGCTGTCGCGAGCCGCCTGGCATGTAGGAGTCTGACGCAGCGTAAGCGGCTTGTCCCCCGCCTCGGCTGACGTGGTCAGCGTATATGTGATCGTCGTCGTCTCGCCAGCATGCAGGTCAACGGTGCCCGAATAGAAGGGGATTCCATGCCACGTAGCGGCGCCAAGACCAAACTGGGTGCCCTCGACGGTCAGATCAGTAATGTTGCCGCCCGTCGGGGCAAACAACGAGACATTCAGACGCTCGTCGTCGCGCGCGGCATCGGGCGCGCTCGCCGCGACGTAGTCGGGCAGCTTGCCGGCCTCCTCCTGCGTCATGATGTTCGTCAGGGTAACGGCGATGCGATACGAGCATGTGCCGTCACCGTTCTTGATGCCCTGGCCAATCTGCGTATCGGCATTCAGGTACCAGTCGAGCTTGGAGAAGCTCAGGTTGTTAAAGTAGACACCAGCAACGGGATCTTCACTCGGGTCATCCGGATCGGGCAGCGAGGCGTCGATGTTCATCTCCTTGATAGCGTTCTGCTCGTCATCGTTTTTCATCCACGCGATCAGGCGGCCCTCTTCGGCACCGCGCTCAACGGCGCTGACAAGCTTCGTAACATCGACATCGCCGATACCGCCAAGGATCTTGTCGAAGGCAGCGCTGGCGACGGATGCAAAGATGCCGTCCGACTCCTCGACCGGATAGTTCCAGTACACATCGTGCATGAGGACCTTTGCGGCGTTGGTGCCGTCGACAACCGTTCCGTCGGGCAGCGACACGTTACCGACCAGGCCCAGCAGATACTGCAGGAACACCGGGTCGATGCCGACGACGCCATCAACGTCCTGCCCATATTGGGACTTCCACAGCGCGGCGACACGCTGCGAGTTGCGGGGCCAATCAGGCGAATAGGTATTGCCCGAGTTGTACAGGTTACTGTGGTTGCCGAACAGCGCCTCATCCTCTTCGTCGACACTCTCGACTGCCTCATCCTCACTGAGCCCAATGCGGGGAACAAACTCGCCAATCGACATCTGGCCGTCGGTGACCGAAATCAAACCTTGCGAACCGCCAAAGCCGCCGCAGGCACGAATTTCGACGTTGTTCATGGCGTACACAAGGTAGTTACGCGTCTGGCCGTTGGCGCCGAGCATCTGGGGAAGGACGGGGGCGACCTTCTCCGCCGCGTCAACCGCGCCGTTGAGGGTGGCAAAGCCGTCCTTGGCCTTATCGACCAGCTCGGTCACCTGGGAAATATGAGTATCGCCAATGCCCTGGATCTTCTCGTTGGCGCTCTTGAACACCTTGGAGCTATCGGAAAGCGAATCGGCAACGGCCTGCAGCGCGGACACGTTAATCATGCCGTCCTGAAACAGCTTGCCGGGCGTGGCCTGCGAAAGGTTATCGGCCATGGGAACCAGCGCATTGCTCGAGACATCGGACAGGGCATCGATCATGGTGCGGGCCGCATTGATGTCGCTGCCATACACCGGGATAAACGAAGCCGCCGTCCACAGCGGGCTCGAGGTCTCCGCCTTCATGCTGTCGCAAAGCTCATCAATCTTCTTCGCGTCGTCAGGCAGCGTCGAAAAATCGCCCGACGTGACCTTGTCCTTAAGGCCACCGACAATCTCGACGGCCTCCTTCGCTTCACTCTTTACGGTCTTTGCCGAGTTAAGCAGCATAAAGCCGCTTGCGCCAAGCGCAACGAGAAGCACCGCGACTACAGCGGCAATAATGGCGCCGGTGTGACGCTTTTTGCGTTCGCCCTTGCGATGGCGATGACGGACCAGACCGTCAGAGGTCGAACTCGACGAAGCGTCGCTACCGTAGTTCAAGCCAAAATCGTAATAATCCTCCTTGGAACCCGAGCCCGCAAACTCGGCACCGCTATCATCCAGGCGGGCAAACGTGCCAGTCTCGGAGGCGCCGGTATAGATCGTGCCAAGGTTACCCGTAAGCCCCGCGCCACCGGCAGAGGGAGTATTGTTGGCGGCCTTGCCGGCATTAACGTTGCCGGCGGCATTCGCGGCGTTGGTAGCACCTGCGTTGTTCGCGGGTACCGAAGGAGCCCCACTCGGCTGCGACGTGGAGGTTGCACCGCCCGCAAAGACATTCCCTCTTGCACGGCCGGTCTTTTTTGCCTTTTGTGACTGCTCGTACAGAGCGGTAAACATCGCCGTCTCGCCCGGGGACACGCGCTTACCGGAACCGCCCTGTCCAGTGCCGCCCGGCGTGCCGGCCTTACCAGCCCCGTTCGGACGCGGCGGAACTGCAGGACGGCCGCTATCGCTGCCCTTAAAGTGATTACCAGCCATAAAGAAATCCTCGCAATTGAGTCGCAATGAAAAAGTCCATAACGTTACTAGTTTATGGCATTTTGGGCATCGACAGCTAAACTCCAGACACGGACATCAATTGGCGAAAATGCGGCACAACACCTTTTCCGTCTTGGCGGCGGCGCCAGCTACACCGTGAGGAACATCATCACGATGATCATGGCAAAGCCGATAAGGTCGGTCGGCAAAAACACCGTGCCCAGCATAACGGCGCTGGTGATGGTCGCCGAAACCGGCTCCACAGTTCCGATGAGACTCGCACGCACCGAGCCGATGTCCTTAACGCCCTGCATATAGAGCATGTAAGCAAAAAACGAGCCGATAACCACGAACACCGCGAGCGCCTCGACGCCGGCAGCGTCGAGTGCCGGCATATGCGCCCAAGGCTGCACGAAGACGCACGAGACCACGCCCGCCGTGAGCATTGCCGAGCCCGTGACGATTGGGCTGCCGTATTCGGGCAGGATCTTGGCGGGAATCACCGCCATACACGTGGCGCTGACCGCACACATAAGACCTGCTGCCAGGCCAAGTGGCGAGATATTCAGGCTGGTGGGGTCGCCGCCGGTGGCGATTAAAAAGGTTCCACCCAGAGCCAGGCCAATGCCGATGACTTCGCGAGTACGCGGCATGCGGCGATCGGTCACGCAGGTGTAGCCCATGATGATAACGAGCTGCAGGCACTGGAGCACCGTCGCGGTTCCGGCGTTCGTCAGGCGCACGGCCGAAAGATAGCAAAACTGGTTGAACAGCAGACCAAAGGCGGTAAAGAGCAGCAGCTGTTTGCGATCGGCGGGTGTGGTCCAGAGCTTAATCAGGCGCTCGCGGTCGCGCGTAACAACCACGGCCATAAAGAGTAGACCGGCGAGAATCTGACGCACGCTCATAAGCCACAAGGTGTCGACGTGGTAGGTATCGAACAGAAAGCTCGCGCTGGTGCCCGAGAAGCCCCAAAACGAACCGCCCACCAACGTAGCCAAGACGCCCGTGATCATCTTGCGCGTCGAAGCGCTGTTCAGGCGCTCGCGCCAAGCGCGGCGGGTGCTACGGCTGAGCTCGTCGGTGCCCTCGGGCACATCAATGTTCGATATATCGGTCATCGGCACCGAAGCCCCTGCGCCTTCGACCTGCTCGACACGCTCTTTGCTCATTCCATTCCCTCGAAGCAGCCTGGAAACAATTCGGCTTACCTTACCACGGCGAAGGCACCAGCTGGAGGCTTGTCCGCTTATCGGTAGGACAATTCCGCAGACGTCTTTCCATAGCTCGATACCGCAATGGCCTTGCATTATGCGACAGTCAAATCGCGGCAGCAGGCTCTTTTGAAATGGATATGACAAAGCCCCCGAATTCCACAATGTAAGCGATTTTTAAAAATGTTCTTGCCACCGAGTTCAGGCTCCGTTATATTATCCCTTGCGCGCTTGCGCACCCTTGATCGGGCGTTTAGCTCAGGGGGAGAGCGCTTCCCTGACACGGAAGAGGTCAGAAGTTCAAATCTTCTAACGCCCACCAAATGTTCGCAGCTCAGAGGCTATGTCCTCTGGGCTGTTTTGTTTTTTGTCGCTAAATCCGCTGGCAGTTCCAACCGTCATCGCAACGTAACAACAATTCACCTGACGAATGGCAGCCAAATATATTCAATACCCCAACATCAACAATAGCCAGGCACAAAACTGCGCCGCAAGCTGCTCCAACCGCCCAACTGGTCAAAAGCCGACCATCTACTTGCCAATTTATCTAACGGCGTAACCAAGCAGTCCGCGCCGCAACTTCTCAACAAAACGCCGCGATGTCTGCGCCCTGCGGTATCCTTGAGCCACTCGCACCTGCAGCACCAAGGAGCCGCCATGCGCACCGAGCTCGATGTCCCCTTTTCGCACAAAGAAGAAGCCAAAGCGCTGGGCGCCAAATGGGACCGGACCAAGAAGATCTGGTATGTACCCAGCGGCGTCAACCCCGAGCCCTTTGCCGAGTGGCTGCCCGGTGTTGACCGATCCGACCCCTCAGCGCCGTATATATATCTAGTACTGGGCAAGCGCGAGTGCTGGAAGTGTCACAAAGAGACCTCGGTCGCGGCCTTCGGCATTCCCTATCGAACCGATAACGACGAGAGCATCGCCATCGCGCACGCGCCCAACGAAGCCGGGCACATTGCCATCGACACGGCCAACGCCAACGCACTCGCCATCGTGCCCGCTCTTGGCTGCGTGCCGGGCGAGATCCGCGACTACCTTCATAAGCGCTGCGGCTACAAGCCCGTAGGCGCGCGAGCCTCCAAAGCCCCGTCGCTCGGCAACACGTGCACCATTTGCGACGCGCTGCAAGGCAGCCGCTATCTGTTCGAGGAGCCCTCGTCCCCGTTTGCCCTCACTGCCATCAACAAGCTGCCGGCACTGGAGTTTGTACGCGTCGAAGTTGCCGGCGTCTTTGGCGTCCCGGCCACGCGCACCGACTTTGACCAGGCGCTCTTTACCTGGGCACGCGACCATCACGCCGAGTTTCACAGGCAACTCGGTGAGGGGGTTTATTTATAGGGACAGAGATGCCTTCACAGCCAGCTCCTCCGCATCACCTATCCCTCGTCGCCGGCGTCATACACGATATCGAGGCCACAAACAAGGCATTTCTCCTGATACACCGGCATATGAACGCCTGTCCGTTTTCTCACTTCGTCGCTAAGTCTGTCGCACGCATCGATGAACCGAATGTCGAGGCACGGTATTTGCGAGCCGCAGCAAGGACAGGCGACGACAAACGACCCGCAATCAACTTCTACGCTCGGAAACATTTTGTTGTCTATAAGGGCGCACGGCAGTTTTCCGTACTTCCCCATCGCAATATCGCCTCGCCAGCTCACGCTCGCTCCCCTCTCGCTATACAAATCAGGAAGAGCATGCACCGGCAGGCGTGCGCGAGATTGCATCGCCACGCGATCCGATCAAACAGCACGATCGTAAAAGACCGCCAAAGCCAAATTTCATCGTCGGTCGCACCCTGTCCGGCAAACTCAATATCGACGGGTATGTGCTTCAGATAACTCATGTCGGGCGCAAAACGAGGGTCCGGTCCGCCTTTATGAACAGGACCGTGCAGAACAAACCATCCGTTTTCGGGCTCGAACCGCTCAACAAACGCAAGGCCGAGCACCTTATAGCCCACCTCAGTTGCAAATATGACTCCGACTGGGACGCCACATTCCATGCAGTTGAGCATTTTACGGTTGTAATTCTGGTCTCGAAAACCAACGGTACCCGGCGCTTGAACCGAGTACTTAATGACCCACGTACCATCGTCCAAATAGAGCGGAGGCACATTGTTGATGCTCTCGGTTTGCCGCTGGCGCGCTTGTACCCCGCTACCCCACTCCCCTGTATACTGATGTAGCACGTGTTTCATCCGGGCTTGTTGGGCCGGATTGTTCATGGGAGGGTCTTATGGCTGCTTCGAATCCGCCTAAGGGGAGCGTTTCTTCTTCGTCCATCAAGCCGGTTACGCGCAAGGCCGTGCGTTGCCAGCGCGAGGTCGCCTGGCTTGTCACGCAGGCGGCGGGCAGGCTTGTGGCGACCACTCAGGACGTCAATGCGCCTACGCCGAGCTTTGTGTTAGCGGCGGCGCTGGATTTTGTGCGCCAATTGGAGCTTGCCGCGCAGGATGCCAGCGGCCACCTCGACTACCAGAATGTTATGGCGCCCGACCTGCAAACGTTCTGTCACATGGCCAAGTTGCCCGCCGCGCCCAATGCGCTTTCGGACGCAGGCTACATGTTTACGCTTTCGGGCGCGGACCTTATCCGCGATATCTACGCATACTGCAGCGAGCTCGCCGAGCGCAGCGTCTTTGGCACGGCTGAAGTCAAACCGGGAAATGTCATCAAGCTGGTTCTCAGGCTGTTCCTGATGGACGGGTTCGGGGCCATGCCGGCGTAAGCCGAGTCTTTAGCATCACCGTCGACTGGGCAACAACCGCTTTACCTTAGTGGGCGCCAATCGAGGGTCGATTATTGGGTCGCCTCGTCCACTAACGCATTTATTCCACGCGCTCTGACAGTCGATATTTGCGGTTGCGGCTTGTCGACGGCGCCGTGGGCTCAAGCTCGCCTTGAGCAATGAGCGCGTTGACGCGCGACCTAACCTGGGAAATTGTAAGCCCCGTGCGTTTTGCCAGCTCACGCGTCCCCAGCTCGCCGTAGTGTTTGAGTGCCGTCACAATTAAGCCTCCGCCATGATCGACCGGCTCGATCTTTGAACGGTAAAGTACGACCTTGAACCGATCGAACCCCGGGCAGAACAGGGGCTCGGCCAGACCATGCGCGCGCATGGCATCGATCATCATCGGGATGCCCGAGCCATTGCCCTCAGCCGGCGAACCTGCGCCATCCGGAAGCGGGACAATCGACATGAGTTTCACGAGCGTCGCGTTACGGCATCGGGAGCTGCCGTCAAACAAGTTCTCTCGAGTCTTTCCCCCGTAAAGGCCGCCAGGATTCGTCACCTCGACACGATCGTCAAAGACGTCGACGGCGATCGATTGCCCACAGAACCGATCCCCGTATTCCCTGTGGATAACCGCGTTGGCGACTGCCTCGCGCAGGACCTCCTCGGGGATCTCCAGCGAGTCGATACGCGAGACGCCTTGGACGGTCGAGGTTCGCCGCAAATTCTTGGCGACGGCTGCGACGGCATCCGAGATCATCTCGCCCAACGTTCCCTCACAGATTGTGCGGTCCATGAACCTCAGCGACCCCGCCATGCCCTTCTGAGTTCCCGCATGGACAGCCACGTCAATGAAGAGCTTGGGATAGAACTGCTGAGGGTAGGTGCCCACAACTAGGAGTCCAGCCTTGGTAACATTGCCCCGGAAGTCGAGGAAATTCAGACGCTCCATCTTTGTCTTCTTGTCCGCCGCACCGCGCATCGCTCGAGGCGTCAACGAATAGGCACGCTCTATCGTGCGGTCGACCAGCGACTCGTCGAGATCGCCCGCACTCGTGCCGGGCACCGCATCGCGATCGCTAGGACTCGTCCGTTCATATGACGACAGTGCCAAAACCTCGGTCGACGAAAGCGGAACATCTTTGTCATCGATGCGTTTGTAGCTGCCACCTTGAGCGCCCCGCTCTATGACATAGCAAGGCTTGCTCGACGGGTCGAGCTCCTCAATCGTGATGACCAGAACCACGGTGCCCTGGAGCTCCACGCGCTCAATGGTGTATTTGGGCGGATTGGCCAGCTTTCCGCGACCGCCGGCATCACCCATGCCCGCCACGAATTGGTTGAGCACTTTCTCGGTCTCAAAGTTTGCAACTGGGACAAAACCCGCGCGCTCGCTCACTCCGAGTACGATGATGCCGCCGGCGGTGTTTGCGAAAGCGCTGACCGTTTCCCATACGTCGCGGGAAAGCGTCGTGGCGCTCTCCTTGACCTCAACGTTAAGATCGTCCGAGCCCATGCGCCTTAAAGACTCGAGCAGACCGGTCAGTTCGTTTTCGTTCATCTGCACGTCCTTTCGCTCGGTTCTGCGAAGAATGCCGCGAATAGATTTCCTTCGTCTCTCAGTTATCTCTCGTAATTATCTCTCATCTTTCTGTTATCTCTCGTAATTATCTCTCATCTTTCTGTTATCTCTCATATTAGAGAGGAGTGAGAGATGAAAGATAAGATGTCTGTCATCTGTTTCATTTAAACATGTTTTCGCTGGTAAAACAATCTATATTGAGACAATACCATGGTTGTCTGTCTCTTTGCAGCATTGTTATCTCTCATATTTATCTCTCATCTTTCTGTTATCTCTCGTATTAGAGACGAATGAGATATGAGAGATGTGCGGGCGGCGGATGAGCGTGGATTTTGGACGGTCGGGAAATGAGGGTGGATATTTGGACGGTTTTTGGGCGTTTTGAGGCTGATTCCGTCCGAAAATCCACTCTCATTCGATAGGCGTCCAAGTTTCCACGCTCGTGCGGTGAACGCGCGGGGCCTTTGTCCAATCCGCTGGCATCGTCTTCAGTTCGTCGCAGAGCCGCGGCCCCATATGGGTATACTCTCGAGGATTCGACTCGATTCGCCCCCGCTGGGGCGTCAAAGGAGACTGCATATGCCCACCACCTCAACCGACCCGCGCGCCGCTGCCGCCGCGCTGCTAGTGCCCGGCACTACCTGCCACGGCTTTGCCGTCGAGCGCTGCGAGACCGTGCCCGAGCTCGACTCGGACGCCTATGTGCTGCGCCACACCGCCTCGGGCGCTCGCCTGCTGTACCTGGCATGCGATGACGAGAACAAGGCCTTTGCCATTGGCTTTAAGACGCCGCCGGCCGATTCCACCGGCGTGTTCCATATTCTTGAGCACTCGGTACTGTGCGGGTCGGCCAAGTTTCCCGTCAAGGAGCCGTTTGTCGACCTGATCAAGAGCTCCATGCAGACGTTTCTCAACGCCATGACCTACCCCGACAAGACCATCTACCCCGTTGCCACCACCAACGAGCAGGACCTGTACAACCTGATGGACGTGTACCTGGACGCGGTGTTCAACCCGGCCATCTATACCAAGCCCACCATTTTTGAGCAGGAGGGCTGGCACTACGAGCTGGACCTGCCGGAGAGCGCCGAGGGCGAAGGCGACAGCAGCTCCGCGAGCCTGCGCGAGGGCACGCTGCGCTATAACGGCGTGGTGTTCAACGAGATGAAGGGCGCGCTGTCCGACCCCATGAGCGTGCTGGACGACGCCGTCAACGCCGCGCTCTATCCCGACACCGCCTATGCGCACGAAAGCGGCGGCGACCCGCGCGCGATTCCCGCGCTCACCTACGAGCAGTTCCTGGACACGCATGCGCGCCACTACAATCCTTCCAACTCCTACATCACGCTCTACGGCGACCTGGACGTGGACCGCGCACTGGCCTTTTTGGACGAGCGCTATCTGTCGCAGCCGAGTGCCGCAAGCCGCCGCATGGACGCAGCCGTTGCCGCCGGCGAGGACCCGTCCGCGCTGGCACCCAATCCGCTGGGCGTGCAGACGCCCGTGACCTGCGAGTACAAGCGCGTCGAGATGGCCACCACGCCCGAGAACGCCCTGGTGGGCCTGGGCCTTGTGCTGGGCAGCGCGCTCGACCGCAAGCGCACGATCGCGGCGGACATCTTGTTCGAGGCGCTGCTGGGCTCCAACGAGGCGCCGGTTAAGAAGGCCATTCTGGCCGCCGGCCTGGGCGGCAACGTGGTGAGCTACACCGCGGCCGAGTGCCTGCAGCCCTACGAGCTCATCATGCTGCAAAACGCGCGGCCCGGTGTGGCGCGCGAGCTGCGCCGCGTGTTCCAGGACGCCTGCCGCGACCTGTGCGAGCACGGCGTTCCGCGTGAGCGCCTGGAAGCCATCATCAGCAGCAACGAATACGACCTGCGCCAGCGCGACTACGGCATTGCCGACGGCGTGGCCATTGCGTGCGACGCGCTGAGCACCTGGCTCTACGATGACGACGCCGCGACGTTGGCGCTCAAGTACGGCCCGGTGTACGAGGAGCTGCGCGGCGAGCTGGACGGCAGCTACTTTGAGGACCTGCTGCGCGAGCTCGTGCTGGAAAACGACCACATGGCGCTGGTCGAGCTGGTGCCGGTGGACGCCGCCGAGGGTTCGGAGGGAGCCGAGGCCGCCGAGCTGGCTGCCAAGCGCGACGCCATGACCGGTGCCGAGCTGGCCGACGTGGTCGAGCGCACGGCCGCGCTGCGTGCCGCGCAGGAGGCGGAGGACACGCCCGAGGCCAAGGCCACGCTGCCGCGCCTGCGCGTGTCCGACATTGGCGAGGCGCGCCCCGAACCGCCGCTGGTCGTGGACACGACCGCGCCCATCGTCTGTCTGCGCCACGACATCCCTACCAACCGCCTGGCCTACGCCATGCAGTATTTCGACCTGAGCTGCGTCGCGTTTGAGGACCTGCCCTATGTGACGCTGCTCTGCCGCCTGCTTAAGCAGCTGCCCACGCGCGAGCATTCGGCCGAGGAACTCGACAACCTGCTCGCCGGCAAGCTGGGCTTTTTGAGCTTTACGACCGAGGTCATGACGCAGCCCGACGTGGACGGCGTGCGCCCCTATCTGCTGGTGAGCGCCGGAGCCCTGTCCGAGAAGATCGATGCGCTGGCGAGCCTGCCGCGCGAGGTGTGGTCGAGCACGCTTTTGCTCGATGCCGATGCCGACCGCGTGCGCGACGTGCTCACGCAGATTCGCATTGGGCTTGAGCAGGGCTTTATCAACAACGGTCACTCGGCGGCACTCGGTCGCGCGATGAGCTACAGCTCGCCTTCGGCCGTGGTGCGTGAGCAGCTTTCGGGCGTGGATTTCTATCTGTTCCTGCGCGATCTGCTCGAGCACTTTGACGAGCGCCTGGACGACCTGCGCGCCAAGCTTGCCGAGCTGGCGGAGCGTATCTTTGTAGCCGATGGCTGCCTGGCGAGCTTTACCGGCAGCGACGAGGACTTTGACGCGTACTGGGATGCCGCGGGTAACCTGGGGCTGGACGCTGGCGACGACGTCGATGCCGGCCGCGACGCGCTCGTGGTGCCGACGCCGCGCGACCGTCACGAGGCCTTTGTCATTCCCAGCGACATTTGCTTTGCGGCAAGCGCGTGCGACCCGCGTCGTCTGGGCATTGACGTGACGGGAGCCTGGGCCGTGGCTGCCAACGCGCTCTCCTACGACTACCTGTGGAACGAGATCCGCGTGAAGGGCGGTGCGTACGGCTGCGGATTCCGCGCAGCCGGCGAGCGCCAGACGGCGTTCTATACCTACCGCGACCCGGCAATCGACCCCTCGATTGAGCGTGTGGAACGCGCAGGCGAATGGCTCGGCAGCTTTGAGCCCGACGAGGCCGCCTTCGAGGGCTTTATCGTGAGCTGCGTAAGTGGCATGGACGCGCCGGTGAAGCCGTACGCGCTCACCAAGCGCCGCAACACGACCTACCTGGCCGGGCTCGATCCGCACGCGCGCGAGGAGCGTCGCGCCCAGATGCTCGCCGCCACGCCCGGTGAGCTGCGCTCGCTCGGCGCCGATGTGACGCGCATCGCAGCCGCGTCGCCCACCTGCGTCTTTGGCGGCCGCGACGTCATCGCCAAGAGCAACGCCGGCTTCAACGTAGTCGACCTGCTGGGCTAACGCACAAAGGTAGATTTTTAGGACATGCCTAAAAATCTACCTTTTTCTTTTGCCTCAGCTTGGGTGGGGCAGCTCAGCCCGTCCCACCAGTTTGTCTAAATCTGTAACATCTAGGCGGCAATATCGGCTCCAGATGTTACAGATCGAGACGTTTCCGGATGACGCCGGCCCTTTGTCTCAATCTGTAACATCTAGGTCAGATTTTGCCGAGTTACTGTTACAGATCGAGACAAACCGCCGCGAGCGTTCGCTCCACAGCCCAAACCACCACGAAAGTGCCCTTTGTAGTGGTTTTGCTACCTATATCGCGTTTGCCCAGATAAAACCTGCCAAAATAAACCTGTCCCTTTTTGGCAGGTTTGCTAGAGGAGGCCGGGATGAATAAGGCTGAGTTGCGACGAGCGGTGATTGCCCGGCGCGACGCTCTTGATTCGGACTGGCGGGCGGCGAAGTCTGCCGTTGTCTGTGCGCGGCTTGTTGAGCTGTTGGATCGCCTGGATGCCGCGGCGCCGCACACCGTTGCCGTCTACGCCGCGATGGATTCCGAAGTCAACCCTGCCGCGTTTGCCGCAGCGGCCGCCAAACGCGGCTGGCGCGTGGCCTATCCGTGCATGCTCTCGGCAATTGATGCCGCAGCTTGTGGCCAGCGCATGTGCATGAGGGCAGTTGCCGCCGACGATGCGTCCGCAGCTCCGTTTGTCGACCACCCCACGCGAGCCTTCGCGGCCATGGACATCGACAGCAGCCGCTTCCCTATCGTGCCTGCCGAGGCTCTCGACATGATCGTCGTGCCGCTCGTAGCCTTCGACCGCGCCGGCGCGCGCCTGGGCTACGGCGGCGGCTGCTACGACCGCTACCTGCCCATGCTCTCGCCCGCATGCCAAATTATCGGCATCGCCTTTGACGAGCAGCGTGTCGACCACGTTCCCACCGACGCCCACGACCTGCCGCTACCCCACATCGTCAGCGCCTAAATGCCAGCATCCCTCCCGACGGCCTAGTGCTCCTCGCCGGCGCGGGCCAGGTCGTAGGGCGTGGTCTGGTAGACGTAATAGTTGAGCCAGTTGGTATAGAGCAGCTGAGCCTGGCTTCGCCAGACGTTGCGCGGCTCGACAGTAGGGTCGTCGCCCGGGAAGTAATGCGCCGGCACCTGGGGGTTAAGCCCGCGCTTCACGTCGCGCTCGTACTCCAGGCGCAGCGTGTCGGTGTCGTACTCGGGGTGGCCAAAGACAAAGAAGCGGCGGCTGTCGGTCGACTTGACGATGTACAGGCCCACCTCGTCGGATACGGCCACGACCTCGAGCTGCGGCTCGGCCTCCACGTCCTCGCGACGCACATCGGTGTTGCGCGAATGCACGGCATAGAAACGGTCGTCGAAGCCGCGGACCAGCGGGCTTTGCGGCTTCACCAGATAATGCTCGAACACGCCGCTCGCCTTTGCCGGCAGGTCGTACTTCTGGATACCGTAATGATGGTAGAGCCCCGCCTGCGCGCCCCAACAAATGTGCAGCGTAGAGTGCACGTGCGTAGTGGACCAATCCATGATCTGGCAGAGCTCGGGCCAGTAGTCGACCTCCTCGAACGGCATCTGCTCCACCGGCGCGCCCGTGATGATCAGGCCGTCGTAGTGGATGTCGCGGATGTCGTCGAACGTGCGGTAAAACGTCTCCAGGTGGCCGGCGCTCACGTGCGTGGCCTCGTGCGTCTTGGTGCGCAGCAGGTCCACCTCCACCTGCAGCGGCGTGTTGGAGAGCTTGCGCATGATCTGCGTCTCGGTGGCGATCTTGGTGGGCATGAGGTTGAGGATGAGCACGCGCAGCGGACGGATGTCCTGGTGCAGCGCGCGGTACTCGGTCATG
>CAUCXP010000005.1 GCA_958446785.1 uncultured Collinsella sp.
AGCTGCGGGAACGGCCTATTCGCTCAATGTGTTCGGCTGAGATCGGAAATCAACCTATCGGAGAAAGAGCCGCCTCCCGTCTTGTACGGGCGCGATGCATCGTGCTTGCATCCTGTACCATCGAGACTAATCAGAACAGAAAACCCGTGCTCCTTGAAAGAATTCACAGCAGTGTCATTCAAAAGCGTTCCGTTGGTCGTAATAGAATAGGTAAAGTTTCTATTGGGGTATATTCTTTTTGAATAGTCGACCGTTTTCCATATCAGCGGCTCGTTAATCATGGGTTCCCCACCAAAAAAGACGATTGCAAGCGTTTCGTTTTCCGATGAACTTGCGACGAGGTAGTCGACCGCCTTGAAGGCTATCTCGTCTGTCATCAGCAGAGGAGACGTTCCATAATCTCCTTTACCGGCAAAACAGTAACTACAACCAAGGTTGCATGCATGTGAAACGTGGAGTTCGATGGATCTAAGTTTTCGAGGCGTGTCTTTTGTTAAGAAAGTCCGCTCAGACAATCGTTGATACTCATCAATGTCGTCTTCAAGTTCTGCTATGGTCGTTTGGTCGTAGCCTTTCGCAGCAAGTGACTTTGTTAGCAACTTCGAGTTGACCGTTCTTCCCGATGCTTCAAATATGCGAAGCGCATCTTCTGATGCTTGGTCAACCTGAAAGCAATTGCGAGTGACCTCATCGAAGCAGTAACGACGATCACTTACTGAGAAAAAATGCATACGTTCCTCAATTTCATGCTGGACTGGCACTAACCTTGTTTATTGTTACGCAGCTATAAAAAACCACCAGCGGGGATTCGGTGTGCGGCCCAATCGGACTCCCAAAAGGTTCTATTTGAGACTGGCAAGCTTTGTGTTGTTGGCACTTCGACAGCGCTCTTTATTCCAACATGGAGCCTCGCAGTTTGAGTCGACTTGCCTCTGGAAGGTCCGATCTCAACTTGATTTAGGATGAAAACAGATTACAGGCGCGCTCCTCTAGAAAGAAAGGAAACCAATCGCCGCCTTTCACCAGGAAAGTTTTTATAGCCCACCTCGAGCAAAATGAAAGATGCGAGAGCGATTGGGGAACAACGCGAATCTCCCCTTTTGGGTGGGAGCGAGCCTTCAGCCACCGGCGAACGACTCGCCCTGGTCAGAATCTGGAAGTGGTGCCGGGCCGCTTGGGCCTCCCCGGTGACTTCGTGGGGCTTACCTGCCTGACGCCGAGGAGTACATCCGCAAGATTCGTTCCCTATGCCGTTTGCTCTCACGCCCGCCTTGGTTCCAAGTCGGGCGAGCACGAGGTCGCGCCGGCGCATCCGCTGGGACTGCTGCGCGTGCAAAACGGCTACGCGGTGAGCGTCCCGCGCTGGATTCAGCCGAGTGAGGAAGGCGTCGAGATCGGCGCGCTGGCAACGGGGGAGGGCGGCATCACCGATGTGGGCGATGACGTTTCGGCTCGCCATGCCCACGTGTGGTGCGATGACCAAAATGTCTGGTACGTTGAGGACCTGTCGTCCACCAACGGAACCGTGGTGGTAAACGACGCGACGAACGTCTGCACCCAGGTCGAGCCCGGCCGCTCCGCCCAGCTCAACCCCGGTGACGAGCTCAAGCTCGGAGAATCCACAACCTACGCCATCCTCCTCGGCGCCCTCTGACTCATCTCCTAAATAAGTTGCGGTGAAATAGGGGCTGTTTAAGGCTACGGCCGGCAAAAACAGTTCCTATTTCACCGCAGCTGCCATTTGGTCCCTCGGTGACGGAAGGATCAATTTTGCCCTTGATGGTCACCCAAGGTAAACCTTTACCGCCCGCCTATATTTGCCGAAATTACACTTGACGGCGGGGTACAATAAACCCGCATGCGGATTTCCGTTGCGGGCGCTTCCCATCGCCGGGGCGTGCCCGGGAGCATCCGGCATGCGGCCTTTGCGGCGCTCGGTCATGTGCAAGACGGGTAGCTGGGCTTGTGGAGCGCGTGCAGCCCTCCTCGCCTCGGCATGCCTTCTCTCCACGCCATGTACCTGCTGCTGAGCCTGCCTGCCAGATGATTGGAAGCAACAGCGAAAATCCCATCACGCCAACATCCCGGCGATCGCCGGGGCCTGTATACCTATATGAGAGGAGAGGGGTATATGGCGCGTAAGTTTAAGTCTATGGACGGCAACGAGGCGGCCGCATATGTTTCGTATGCGTACACCGAGGTAGCGGGAATCTATCCCATTACGCCGTCCAGCCCGATGGCCGACCATGTCGACCAGTGGGCGGCCCAGGGTCGCAAGAATATCTTCGGCACCCCGGTCAAGGTCGTCGAGATGGAGTCCGAGGCAGGTGCAGCCGGTACCGTTCACGGTTCGCTGGGCGCCGGTGCTCTGACCACCACCTACACGGCTTCTCAGGGTCTGCTCCTGATGATCCCGAACATGTACAAGATCGCGGGCGAGCAGCTCCCGGGCGTCTTCCACGTCTCCGCGCGTTGCGTCGCTTCCCACGCCCTGAACATCTTTGGCGATCACTCCGACGTCATGGCCTGCCGCCAGACCGGTTTCGCCATGCTCGCCGAGGGCAACGTCCAGGAGGTCATGGACCTCTCGCCGGTGGCTCACCTTGCCGCCATCGAGGGTAAGACCCCGTTCCTTAACTTCTTCGACGGCTTCCGCACCAGCCACGAGATCCAGAAGGTCGCCATGTGGGACTACAAGGATCTGGCCGAGATGTGCGACATGGACGCCGTCCAGGCTTTCCGCGACCACGCGCTCAACCCTGAGCACCCGCACACCCGCGGCAGCCACGAGAACGGCGATATCTTCTTCCAGAACCGTGAGGCCTGCAACAAGGTCTACGACGAGCTTCCCGCCGTCGTCGAGGGCTACATGAAGAAGATCAACGAGAAGCTCGGCACCGATTACGGCCTGTTCAACTACTACGGCGCTCCCGATGCCGACCGCGTCGTCGTGTGCATGGGCTCCTTCTGCGACGTGCTCGAGGAAGTCATCGACTACCTCAACGCTCACGGCGAGAAGGTCGGCCTGGTCAAGGTTCGCCTGTTCCGTCCGTTCTCCATCAAGCACTTTGTCGACGTTCTCCCCGAGACCGTCCAGAAGATTGCCGTCATGGACCGCACCAAGGAGCCGGGTTCCATCGGCGAGCCGCTCTACCAGGACGTCGTTTCTGCTCTCTACGAGGCCGGCAAGACGGGCATCAAGGTCGTCGGCGGCCGTTACGGCCTGGGCAGCAAGGACACGCCTCCCGCGTCCGCGTTCGCTGTCTTCGAGGAGCTCAAGAAGGACGAGCCCAAGCGCGAGTTCACCATCGGCATTGTCGATGACGTGACCAACCTGAGCCTGCCCGAGGCCGAGGATGCGCCCAACACCGCAGCCCCCGGCACCATTGAGTGCAAGTTCTGGGGTCTGGGTGGCGACGGTACCGTCGGCGCCAACAAGAACTCGATCAAGATCATCGGCGACCACACCGACAAGTACGTCCAGGCCTACTTCCAGTATGACTCCAAGAAGACCGGCGGCGTCACCGTCTCGCACCTGCGCTTTGGTGATTCCCCGATCCGTTCGCCGTACTACGTGACCAAGGCCGACTTTGTCGCCTGCCACAACCCCAGCTACATCGTCAAGGGCTTCAAGATGGTCCGCGACGTCAAGCCGGGCGGAACCTTCCTGGTCAACTGCCAGTGGAGCGACGAGGAGTTCGCCGAGCACATGCCCGCCGTGGCCAAGCGCTACATCGCGAACAACAACGTCAACGTCTACCTGATCGACGCTATCGACCTGGCCGCTAAGGTCGGCATGGGCAAGCGCACCAACACGGTGCTCCAGTCCGCCTTCTTCGCGCTGGCCAAGGTCCTGCCCGCCGAGGACGCCCTGCAGTACATGAAGGACGCGGCTACCAAGTCCTACATGAAGAAGGGCCAGGCTATCGTCGACGCCAACCACAAGGCCATCGATGCCGGCGCTACCGCCTTCCGTAAGTTCGAGGTTCCGGCCGACTGGGCTACCGCCGAGGACGCCGCTCCCGTCGAGCTCTCCGAGGAGACCAAGTCCGCTATCGCCCAGCAGGTCAAGAACCTGCTCGAGCCCATCGATCGCATGGACGGCGACAGCCTGCCTGTTTCCGCCTTTGTCGATTGCGCCGACGGCCAGTTTGAGCTGGGCGCCTCCGCATACGAGAAGCGCGGCGTCGCCGTGGTCGTTCCCCACTGGGACGAGACCAAGTGCATCCAGTGCAACCAGTGCGCCTACGTGTGCCCGCATGCCACCATCCGTCCGTTTGCGATGACCGAGGACGAGGCTGCCGCCGCGCCCGAGGCTACCCGCACGCTCGACGCCATGGGCCCCAAGGCCAAGGGCATGAAGTTCACCATGGCCGTGTCCCCGCTCGACTGCATGGGCTGCACCAACTGCGTCAAGGTTTGCCCCAAGGGCGCCCTCGAGATGGTTCCCACCGAGCAGGAGATGGACCAGCAGACCGTTTGGGACTATATGGTCGAGAACGTCTCCGAGAAGAAGGAGCTCATCGCGGCCAACGTCAAGGGCAGCCAGTTTAAGCAGCCCTACCTGGAGTTCTCCGGCTCCTGCGCCGGCTGCGCCGAGACCGCCTATGCACGTCTGGTGACCCAGGTCGCCGGCGACCGCATGTTCATTTCCAACGCCACCGGCTGCTCCTCCATTTGGGGCAACCCCGCTGCCACCGCTCCTTACTGCAAGGACAAGGACGGTCACGGCCCGGCGTGGAACAACTCCCTGTTCGAGGACAATGCCGAGCACGGTCTGGGCATGGCCGTCGGTTACGAGGCCGTCCAGAAGAAGCTGATCGCCGCTACCCAGGACATCATCGCTGCCGATGGTCCGTCCGATGAGCTCAAGGCCGCCGGCCAGGCTTGGATCGACTCCGTCAACGACGCCGAGGCCTCCAAGGCCGCTGCCGCTGCCTACGTTGCCGAGCTCGAGAAGTGCGGCTGCGACGCTTCCAAGGCGATCCTCGCCGACAAGGCTTACCTCACCAAGAAGTCCTTCTGGATCTTCGGCGGCGACGGCTGGGCCTACGACATCGGCTTCGGTGGCCTGGATCACGTCCTGGCTTCCGGCCACAACGTCAACGTCTTCGTCTTCGACACCGAGGTTTACTCCAACACCGGTGGTCAGGCCTCCAAGGCCTCGAACCTGGGCCAGGTCGCTCAGTTCGCCGCTGCCGGTAAGGTGACCAAGAAGAAGTCCCTGGCCGAGATTGCCATGAGCTACGGCTACGTCTACGTGGCGCAGGTCGCCATGGGCGCCAACCCGGCTCAGACCCTCAAGGCCATCCACGAGGCCGAGGCCTACGACGGTCCGTCCCTCATCATCGGCTACAGCCCCTGCGAGATGCACTCCATCAAGAAGGGTGGCATGCAGAACTGCCAGGCCGAGATGAAGAAGGCTGTCGAGTGCGGTTACTGGAACCTCTTCCGCTTCAACCCCGAGGCTGCTGCCGGCAAGAAGTTCTCGCTCGATTCCAAGGAGCCCGCGGGCGGTTATCAGGAGTTCCTGATGAACGAGGCCCGTTACGCTTCGCTGACGCGTTCCTTCCCCGAGCGCGCCGAGGAGCTCTTCAAGGAGAACGAGCAGGCCGCTATGGACCGCTACGCTCACCTGCTGAAGCTCAAGACGGTGTACAACGAGGCCTAGGTCTCCCACCGCAGGATCTGAGGACTGACCTTCGCGGACGTCCTCGGACATGAAAGAACCCCCGCTGCGCACTACGTGCGGCGGGGGTTCTTTCGTCCTGCGGAGTGTCCGCGAAGGTCAGCCCTCAGATCCTGCTACGACTACGTCCTCGGATTGTGGGGCTGGATGAAGGACGTGGCTGATGGGGTGCCTTGTCCCGGTCGCTGTTTCGCGGCTTTGCCGCGAAACCACGCGCTGCTTTGGGTATAGAGGGGGACCTGGTCGCGGACCCAGATGGCCTAGAGGGATATGGGTGCAAACGAGAAATCGTTGTTGGGGTCGTCCTTTTCCATAAACTCATCGAGGCAGAATGTCATATAGATTGGAACGTACAGGACCTTGCCCTCTTTGCTGAGGTTCTCGTGGCTTAGCACAACGGCCTCGGGGATTTTGTACTCGCTCACGCTCATCAGACGGTCGAGGGCCGCATGGGCTCGAACCTTCTTGCCCGATTTGACCTCGATTGGGACAACGTGCCCGCGGGTGCCTTCGATCACAAAGTCAACTTCGCCGACCTCGCGTGTCTGGTAGTACCATGCATCAGTTCCAAGGGCGACAAGCTCCTGCGCGACCACGTTCTCATAGAGACCGCCGAGGTTGGGGGTTTTCATATCAAGGTAGACAGCGCGTGCCGTGCTGCCGGGATACCGTGATGCGAGCATGCCTGTATCAGACTCGTATAGTTTAAAGGCGGTCGCCTTCTCTGTCCTCTTAAGAGGACTCCGGGCCTCCGTCACCTGGGCGACCATCAAACCGACGCCCGCGTTCACCAGCCATAGGAAATCCTGCTCGTATTTTTGAAGGCGAGCCCCCTCGCCTAGGGATGAAACAACAAAGCGATGGGACTCCGCCTCAAGCTGAACGGGAATTTGTTCGAAAATCGCGCGAACGTTAAACGCTCGAGTCGATGCATATTTAGAGATATCACTTTTGTACTGATCGACCAGCTGAATTTGAAGCTCACGCGTCCTCACGAGTGAATAACCCGAATCGATATAGTTCTGTACGACCTCCGGCATGCCGCCGCAAACGATATAAGCTCTAAAGTTTTTGAGCATCGCCTCATGAATATAGTTTTCGACGGGACGCCTCTCGACAAGGCAGCTGCGGATGTCTGCAAGCACATTCTCGCTGATGCTGTTTGCCCAACAAAACTCTTCAAAATCCATTGGCCGCATAACAATGTGCTCGACATACCCCACCGGGAAAGAAGAGATCCCCTTAAACTCAGTCCCAAGCATAGACCCCGAGAAGACATAGCTAAAGCGCCCGTCCTCGACCAATGCCTTCATGAGCGTGACGATCTGCGGATACTCCTGTATTTCATCGACAATGATAAGCGTATCTCCCTCAACAAGCGGTGCATCCGCAAGAAGGGCCACGCGGTTGATAAAGTCAACGGCGTTCTTAGCGCCAATGAGCACATCTCTTGCCTCGGCATCGAGCAGCAAATTGGCCTCAAAATACGACGCGTAGTTGTCTTTACCAAACGCGCGAATCGCATAGCTCTTGCCAATTTGACGCGCACCGGTAACAAGCAATGCCTTATGAGAGTTATTTTTCCAGTTCAAAAGCCTGTCAGTGACCTTACGGCGTAGCATTAAAACACCTCATTGACAAAAATTGGCAAATAGATTTGCCCCTAATCATACAAAAATTGGCAGATAGGAATGACTCAAATCATACAAAAATTGGCAGATAGCAAAGATTCGCTTAGGTCTCAAAGCCATCGAGTCGGCGCGGTGCCATGCGAAAACGCTGGGGACGCCGTTAGCGTTCTCGGCTGCTTGGGTGGGCAGGAGCGAAAGGGCATCAGCGGCGTTCATGCAGTATCCGACGGTAAAGTTCCATACTGCGAACTCACGATCGCTTGCCGCAAAGTGAAGCGCGTTCGGCTATCCCTTTTGTTGGATGAAAAGCCCCGTGTTATTGCAGGGGTGCATACTTGTCTTGCAAGTGCATAGAATCTCGTATAGTGCGAGTTAATAATTGCAGTGTCCGTTATGTGTTTAGCAAAGATATAGTTTGCATAATCTGGCCCAATCACTGCTCTAATTATATAAAGTCGCACGTAGATGACGTAAACATGTGTGAGCTGGGCTTCTTTACGCTGAGCGGGTAAAAACGACCGTTCACCGTTAAACTATTTTCAAAATGAATAAAATGAGCGATAAAGAGAATATAAACCTTAATAAACTCGCGTATTGCACGGACGCGGGTTATTAATGGGTTGTAGGCCTTTTACAGAAAGGATTCCAGCAATGTCTAAGCCTCTTGGCAAGCCCGATCGTATTGTCGTCGCCCTCGGCGGCAACGCCCTCGGCAACAACCCCGTCGAGCAGATCGAGGCCGTGAGCAACACCGCCCACGCTCTCCTTGGTCTTATCGAGCAGGGCAACGAGATCATCATCACCCACGGCAACGGCCCGCAGGTCGGCATGATCCAGAACGCCTTCGCCGCTGCCCACGATGCCATCGGTACCCCCGAGATGCCGCTGCCCGAGTGCGGCGCCATGTCCCAGGGCTACATTGGTTATCACCTGCAGCAGGGCATCGGCCGCGAGATGCACAAGCGCTATAAGCGTTGGCACGCCGCCACCGTCGTCACCCAGATTGAGTGCGACCCGGACGATCCCGCGTTCAAGAACCCGACCAAGCCGATCGGCCCCTTCTACACCGAGGAGCAGGCCAAGGAGTTCATGGCCGAGGACCCCTCCAAGGTCTTCGTCGAGGATTCCGGCCGCGGCTGGCGTCGCGTCGTCGCTTCCCCCGATCCCAAGAAGATCGTCGAGGCTGACTCCATCCTCAACCTGCTCGACAACGAGTTCATCGTCATCGCCTGCGGTGGCGGCGGCATCCCCGTCGTCCGCGACTACGAGAACAAGGGCTGCTACAAGGGCGTTCCCGCCGTCATCGACAAGGATCTGGGCGGCGAGCTGCTGGCCGAGGACTGCGACGCCGACGTTCTGTTCCTGCTGACCGCCGTTGAGCATGTCGCCATCAACTTTGGCAAGCCCAACCAGGAGGAGCTCGAGGACCTCACCGCCGATGAGGCCGAGCGCCTGGCCGACGAGGGCCAGTTCGGCAAGGGTTCCATGGAGCCCAAGGTTCGCGCTGCCATCAAGTTCGCCCGTTCCCGCAAGGGCCGCACCTGCATCATCGGCGCTCTGGACAAGGCTGCCGAGACCATGGCCGGCCTCTCCGGTACCCGCATCCACGAGTAGTCTCTACTCTGTTGCTTCTCTCGTGGGCGCCAGGCAAAGCGCCCACAAACTAGCCTCTCTTCATGAGCCCCGCAGTCCGCTCCGACTGCGGGGCTTTTGCTATTGAGGTAGCTGTTCATTAGTCATTGGGGACAGACTTAAATGAGTAGCACCAATCAACTGCGGAAAGTGCATCCCAGAATGAGCGTCCAAAACGGGGCACAGTTTCCCCGGGGTCCTCCACCGGAAAATGCATCCCGGAATTATGCCGAAAAGTGGGGCACAGTTTCCCAAGCAGGCCGCTAACGGAAGGCACATCCCGTTATCGAACTCCAAAGCGGGGTGCACTTTCCGAGCCGGCAGTTCCGGGCAGCCTGGGACCACTCATTTAAGTCTGTCCCCGATGAGTGGGTACTCATTTAAGTCTGTCCCCAATGAGTGCTCAATGACTAGTAGTAGGCCCACATGGCTTCGACTTCGTTGAGGACCTCTACGACGCCCCAGCGGCGGGCGCTGCGGCTTTGCGAGTTGGGGTCGTAGACTCCCACCTGATCGGCATCGTCGATGCCCCAGAGCACGATATAGTGTCCAACACTGGTAAAGGTGCCGGGACGAACCGATGCGATAATGGGCGCACCCGAGCGCAGCGTCTGGGTGATAGAGCTGCGATCGATATGGAGCTGTGTTCCGTTGAGTCCCAGCTGCCACGCACCGCCTGTCATAAACGACCACTCGGTGGCACCAGTGGGGGCGTAGTTGCCGGCTTCGGCCAGTGTGCATATATCGACCGGCGTCTTATCGGTGTGGCCGGTCTTAAAGATATAGACCATGGTGAGGCAAGTGGGGCCGCAAGCGTTTTCGCGAATAGTGCCACCGGCATAGGGCAGCTCCGACCATGCGGGGTCAATTTGGTAGATGTGGGGCATGGTGCCGGCCTGCCATTGCGAGCGTGGGGTCGAGAACGCAAAGGAGTAACCGGGCGCGACGGGAGCTTTAAGCAGCTTGTCCTCGGCAGTGGGCTCAAGACCGGCTGATCCGTGCGAGATACAGGATCCCAAAAACACAAAGACGAGGCAGGCGGCAATGGAGCAAAGCGCAAGGCGTAGGCGGCGGGCCGGAAGTGCGTGGCTTGTGGTGTGCGACGCGGGGCGAGGGGCGGAATTGCCGCGATCGCGTTGAGGTCGCGAAAAGGAGCGCTTAACGTAGTAGTCGGTCGTACGGCAATCGTAGCGGCGCGGCTGCGATGTGTCGATCTGGCGTTGGCGTGCGCTCGTGCTCACGCGGTCTGACTGCTGCACGGTACGGCTTTGTTGCCGCGAAGAAGCCCCGAGTTGCTCTTGGGGGCGCTGCGGGTTGCCGTTGTCGGAGGTGCTTCTGGGCGTTGGCGTGGTGCGGCCGGCAAGGCGCACGCTTTGTGGCCGTTGGTCGCCGTCATTGTATCCGTATGCCATTCGAATCACCTTGCCTCATGTGTAACTTGTCTATCCTACATAAAAAGATGCACGACACATGGGTATGTGCGCCAAAAGCCTGACAAATGGTATGAACGTTGCCGCGCCGCGCGCCAAGCGTCACGGCAACAGGTATTCAAAAGCAGGCAAGATGAAAGCGTCCAAGACGAATGACGTCTCCCGCCGTTCGTCCCAATAACGGTGCCGCTCGTTTTGCAGTTCTGCCTTCGGTCGAGCTGCGAGCGGCGCTGCTGCGCCAAGGCCGTATCTTAAAGCCATGGAATAAAAGCGCGCGGCAAAACGGACCGCGCAAGGGGTGACGCCAAGGGGCGTCAAAAAGGAAAGGAGGGGAACAATGGCGGACAAGAATGCAGAAGTTGCAGTCGAGGATAACGGCGGCATGAAGAAAACGCTTTCGCTCTGGAACTTCTTCACCATCGGTTTCGGCGCCATCATCGGTACCGGTTGGGTTCTGCAGGTCGGCGACTGGATGGTCGTGGGCGGCGGTCCCGTTCCCGCTATGATCGCATTCCTCTTGGGTGCAATCTTCCTCGTGCCCGTCGGAGCTGTTTTCGGTGAGCTCACGGCTGCTATCCCCATCTCGGGCGGCATCGTCGAGTATGTCGATCGTAGCTTTGGCCGTACGATGAGCTACATCACCGGCTGGCTCCTGGCCCTGGGCAACGGCATCCTGTGCCCGTGGGAGGCCATCGCCATCTCGACCCTCGTGTCCGAGATGTTCGGCAGCCTGCCCGGCCTTGAGTGGCTGCGCGCCGTCAAGCTCTACACCATCCTGGGCGCCGACGTTTACCTGTTCCCGACGCTGATCGCGCTCGGCTTTGCAACCTACGTCATCTTCCTCAACTTCCGCGGTGCCAGCTCGGCCGCCAAGCTGCAGGCCTTCCTGACCAAGGCCCTGCTCTGCGGCATGCTGCTCGCCATGGGCGTCTCGCTGTTCACCGGCTCGCCGGACAACGCCATGCCCGTGTTCTCCCAGGTCACCGGTGCTGGTGGCGGCAAGCCCGCTACCGAGGGCACCAGCCTGTTCGCCGGTATCGTTTCGGTCCTGGTTCTGACCCCGTTCTTCTACGCCGGCTTCGACACCATTCCTCAGCAGGCTGAGGAAGCAGCCGAGGGCCTCAACTGGAACAAGTTCGGCAAGATCATCTCCTTGGCCCTGCTGGCCGCCGGCGGCTTCTACATGGTCTGCATCTACTCGTTCGGCACCATCCTCGACTGGCATGAGTTTGTTAAGAGCCCGGTTCCCGCGCTTGCCTGCCTCAAGGGTATCAACATGCTCCTGTACCTGGCCATGCTCGTCATCGCCACGCTTGGACCCATGGGTCCGATGAACTCCTTCTACGGCGCCACGAGCCGCATCATGCTCGCTATGGGCCGCAAGGGCCAGCTGCCCGAGAAGTTCGCCGAGGTCGATCCCAAGTCCGGTGCTCCCAAGCTCGCCTGCGTCGTTCTGGGCATCATCACCGTCGTCGGTCCGTTCCTGGGCAAGAACATGCTCATCCCTCTGACCAACGTGTCGGCTCTCGCCTTCATCTTCTCCTGCGGCATGGTCGCCCTCGCTTGCCTGCGCATGCGCTTCACCGAGCCCGACCTGCCTCGTCCCTACGAGGTGCCCGGCGGCAAGTTTGGCATCAGCCTCGCTATCGTTGCCTGCGGCACCATCATTGGCCTGCTCGTGATCCCGTTCTCTCCCGCCTCCCTCAACATGGTGGAGTGGAGCATCGTGATCGGCTGGCTGGCTGTTGGCCTGGCCCTCATGGCCTTCACCAATTCCCGCAAAAAGTAACGCCGAGCCGGGGCGGATCGGGTGCGCGGAGCCCTCTCTTCCGCGCACCGAACCCGGCACCACTTGGGTAGTTTTGTGAGGCCTTAACCCAACACGGCCTCGCCCACTATATGGATCCATAAGGAGGAACCATGTCCACTAAGTATGCAATCGTTGGCGGCAAGCTCATCGACGGTACCGGTGCCGAGCCGGTCGAGAACTCCCTCGTTCTCGTCGACGACAACGGCAAGATCGAGTACGCCGGTGTCATGCAGGACCTTCCCGAGGGCGTTGAGGTCATCGACGCCGCCGGCAAGACCGTCCTTCCCGGCCTGATCGACACCCACCTGCACTTCTCGGGCAACCTGACCGACGATGACACCGACTGGGTCATGCAGCCGCTCCTCGAGAAGCAGGCCGTCGCCGTCAAGCAGGCCTACGACTGCCTCACCCACGGCCTCACCACCGTCTGCGAGATCGGCCGCTTTGGTATCCAGATCCGTGACTGCATCGACAAGGGCGTCTTCAAGGGCCCGCGCGTTCTGGCCACCGGCCTTGGCTTCTGTCGCGTTGCCGGCCACGGCGACTCCCACCACTGCAGCCAGGAGCTCAACAAGGAATCGCACCCCTGGGGCGATCAGGTCGACGGTCCTTGGGATCTGCGCAAGGCCGTCCGTCGTCGCCTGCGTGAGAACCCCGATGCCATCAAGATCTGGGCTACCGGTGGCGGCATCTGGCGCTGGGACTCCGGCCGCGACCAGCACTACTGCTCCGAGGAGATCCAGGCCGTGATCGAAGAGGCCAAGTTGGTCGGCATCCCCGTGTGGAGCCACTGCTACAACAACCACGCCGCTGCCTACGATTCCGTCCGCTTTGGCTGCGAGCAGTTGATTCACGGCTTCGATATCGATGAGCGCACCATGGACCTCATGGCCGAGCAGGGCACCTTCTTCACCCCGACGATCGCCTTCCTGCCCACCTGGTACGCCACCTATCCGCCCGTCTACGTCCCCGAGCTGCACGACAAGTACGAGGGCACCCTGGTCGAGAAGGAGCTGCAGCGCAACTACGACTGCCTGCGCGAGGCCAAGAAGCGCGGCGTCGTCATGACGATCGGCTCCGACTCCTTCTCCTTCGTCACCCCGTACGGCACCTGCTCCATCGAGGAGATGTACGAGTTCGTCGACAAGATCGGCTTCACCCCGGTCGAGACCATCACCTGCGCCACCCTCAACGGTGCCAAGATGTGCCACATCGAGGACGAGACCGGTTCCATCGAGGCCGGCAAGTGCGCCGACCTGCTGGTCGTCAACGGTGACGTCGCCGCTGACATTCACGTGCTCAACACCGACAACATGGACGTCATCATGAAGGACGGCTGGATCGTCGAGGCTGGCACCTTTGGCGAGGCCAACAAATACAGCGCCTAAGATACCGTTTGTCGATGGCTGGATGTAAAACACAGTTTTTGATTGCATAATGCAATGGAGAGGGTCGCTTGCGGCCCTCTTTATTGCTATGGGTGCGGTAGATAAAAGGGGATGACGGTGGATTTAAACAGGCTGATTCTGGGCAAGAGCTACAACTCTACCAAGGTCTTTCGTACCGCTCAGCATGTGGTTCAAGCCATCTTGCTCGGTATTGTCGTTCCGCTGCTTATCCTGCTGCTCATCTGGGATCTAACCGATAATCCCAATCCCGTTCCGGCCGTTGTCGTCATTGCCGGCTTGGTCATGCTGTGCTTCTTCTTCTCGTATGTCTTTGTCGTTCCCGACGACCTCACGTCGAGCGCTACCGACCGCACGCTCGCCATCGCATCGAAAATATTCGCCTATACGTCGCGAGGCCTTACGCCCGAAGCGGCCCTGGGCGCTTCCAAAATCATCCTTTCCGAGACCATTGCCTCGGCCATCTGCTTTACCGACGGCAAGCAGGTGCTGGCGAGCTGGGGCGAGGACTCGGCAAAATGCCCTGCGGGCACTCCGGTTGTGCTGCGGACTACGCTCAACGTGATCAACAGCGGTGAACAAAGCGTGTTCTCGCGCGATGCCTCGACCGAGACGGGTGGCTACTTTCCGCGCCTGCGCGCCGGTATTGTCGCACCGCTTACCGTGCGCGGGCATTGCGTGGGCACGCTCGAGCTGTATTATCCCCGTCTGAGCAGCATCGATATGCGCCAGACGGCGCTTGCCTCGGGCTTTGCCGACCTCATTTCCACGCAGCTTGCGAGCTTTGAGCTCGAGCGCCAGGACGAGCTTACGGCCCGCGTGGAGCTGCGCGCCTTGCAATCGCAGGTCGATCCTCATTTTCTATTCAATACCATCAGCACCATCGTGTCGCTCGTACGTACCGAGCCGGACAAGGCCAGGTCGCTGCTGATCGACTTTTCCAATTACTACCGTCAGACGCTTTCTGATTCCGATACCCTCACAACGCTCGAGCACGAGGTGGAACAGGGCACTCGCTATATCAATCTTATGCAGGCCCGGTATGGCGACGGCCGTCTGCGCGTCTCGGTCGATATCGACTTTGAGGTGCGCGATTGCATGGTGCCGCCGTTTATCTTGCAGCCGTTGCTCGAAAACTGCATCAAGCACGCGCAGCGCGAGACCGAGCCGCTTTCTATTCGTGTTAGGGCTTTTGAGACCGATGACGGTCTGGAGATCATCGTCGAAGATGACGGCATCGGTATGAGCGAAGAAGTCTGCGCGCACCTGTTTGAGCAGCATCGCCGAGAGGAGCCCGAGAGCATTACCGCCGACGGCTCCATCAAACGAGGCTGCGGCCTGGCGCTCTTCAACGTGCTTCAGCGCATCCATTTCTTTTACGGGGAAGATTCTGGCATGCGCGTGAAGTCCCAGGAGGGCGTGGGAACGCAGGTCATCGTCGAGCTGAACGGCGAGCCGCATGAGCCGGCGCCGATGAAGGTGTAGCGCGCGGTTGGATTGAGAGAAAAAAGAGGGGAAGCGCATATGTCCGAGGGATGGAACATCTTGGTGGTTGATGACGAGCCTCCTATTAGGGCTGAGCTACGCTATCTATTGGAAAAGGATACGCGTGTGGGTCATATTGCCGAGGCGGGCAATGTCACCGAAGCCGTGGAGTCGATTCTGTCGAACAAGCCCGACGTGTTGTTTTTAGACATTACCATGCCCGGTCGCTCGGGAATTGAGCTTGCCGAGACGCTGCAGAACCTAAAGACGCCGCCGGTCGTGGTGTTTGTGACGGCATTTGCCGAGTATGCGGCTGATGCCTATAACCTCGATGCCGTCGATTATGTCGTCAAGCCGGTTGAGGACGCACGCCTGTCAAAGGCACTCGACAAGATCGAGGCGGCCTTGGGCGTCCGTCGTGTTATCCACGCTCCGCGCCAGCCTTTGCGTCTGACGGTGGACCGCGGGGGCAAAAAGGTGTTCATTCCCGCCGCAGACGTTTGCTACTTTGAGGCGCGCGCCGATTTTTGCAACGCCATCTGCGCCGAGGGAACGTACCTGATCAATGAGTCGATCTCTTCGCTCGAGCGTCGCTTGGACTCCGAGGGCTTTATTCGCGTTCATCGCAGCTACCTGGTCAATTTGGAAGACGTGCACAATGTTGAGATTGGCTCCACGGGGTTGATGGAGCTCAGGCTCGACCGCGTGAACTCGACGGTACCGGTGTCCCGTCGTCGTGCCGCCGAGGTCAAGTCGCACCTGGGGCTTGCGTAAGAGGCTTGCGTGCTGTCGTTTACCATCGCAGGTTTGGCATGGGCGCGCGGTGGGCATAATGGGTGGCATCGAATGAAATCGAAAGGATCATTATGCCCGCGCTTATCACCCATCATCTGTTTGGCGAGGAAAGCATCGACCGTCTTCCGCAGGGCGTCATCACGTCCGATGAAGAGCGCATTGCCTTTATCTTGGGCAACCAAGGCCCCGACCCGTTTTTCTTTCACATTCTGACACCGCGTGTTTCCGACTGCACGCTGCTGGCGCAGGTCATGCATCGGTCGCGCATGTCTCGCCAGTTCGCGTGCCTGCGCGACGGCGTGTCGCATCTGCTGCCGCGCGATGCCAGCTTGGGTCGTGCCTTTGCGCTGGGCCTGCTGTCTCATTACGTGCTCGACCGCAACGCTCACCCCTTTGTCTATGAGCAGCAGTTTGGCATCGTGGAGTCCGATTCAGAGCTTGAGGATTCGAGCAGTCAGGTCCATGCCGTGATCGAGAGCGACCTGGATGTACTGATGCTGCAGCTTAAACGCGATGGCGCTACGGTCGACGATTACCCGCCGGCGGGCGAGATCGTCACCACCGATCGCATCAATCGCGTGGCCGGCGTGCTGATGAGCTATGTTGCCGGACGCGTGTACGGCATTGACATTCCGGCGGGGGAGTACGGTGCTGCCGTTGCCAATATGCAGCGACTTTACCGCGCGATTGAGCCGGCCGGCTCCGCAAAGACGCGCGCGATCTCGCTGGTTGAGGGCTTGGTGCACGACTACTCGCTGCTCGACGGCCTTGCGCACCGCGTGACGACCGAGCTGCCCGAGCGTACCGGCAACCTGGGCCACTTGGCATGGAAGAACCCCTTTACCGATGAAGTCTCGACCGAGAGCTTCCCCGAGGTCTTTGACCGCGCGCTGCTCGATTACGAGTGCACGGTTGCCCGCTTTATCGAGACCGGCGATATGGAAGCCGTGACCAACCATGTCAATTACAGCGGTCGCGTGCTCAATGCCGATGAGGAGTTCGACCGCGAGGAATAGGGCTCATGCGTGCCCCTTTGCCGAATCCTTACCGGTGCTTCTGGACAATTGGGGTACGATGAACTAACTGCATATCGGGCAAATACGAAGGGTCCCTGTCCATGAAATACACCAAGCTCGAGCGTAACTGGGTTATGTACGATGTGGGCAATTCGGCCCTCGTGCTGCTCAATACCTCGGTGGTGCCCATTTACTTTAACGCCATCAATACCGGCGCTTCCTCGGCCGACCTGGTGGTCGCTTGGGGCAATGCGCAGACGATCGCCTCGCTGGTCATCGCCATGCTCATGCCCATTCTGGGCGCACTTGCCGACTACGCCGGCAACAAGATCAAGTTCTTCTTGGGCTTCTTCCTCACGGGCCTGGTGCTTTGCCTGGCGCAGGCTATCCCAATGTCCGCCATGGCATTTTTGACCGTGTACGTGCTGTGCACCATCGGCCTTAACTCTTCTATGACGTTCTACGACGCCATGCTGCCTGACATTACCACCGACGAGCGCATGGACGCCGTGTCCAGCTCGGGTTATGCCTGGGGCTACATCGGTTCCACCGTGCCGTTCGTCATCTGCCTGGCGCTCATCATGGGTGGCCCCGCTCTTGGCATCCCCACCATGCTGGCAACGCGTCTGTCGTTTATCATCACTGGTGCCTGGTGGCTCATCTTTACCCTGCCGCTCATTCGCACCTATAAGCAAAAGTACGGTCGCGAGCGCGGTCCCGAGGACACCATCGGCCACATCGTGGGCGGTGTGTTCTCCGAGGTCGGACACACCATGCGCGAGATTGCCCACAATAAGACCGTGCTGGTCTACATGATCGCGTTCTTCTTCTATATCGACGGTGTGCACACGGTCATTTCCATGGCCACCAGTTACGGATCGGCCTTGGGCATCGATTCGACGCAGCTGGTGCTGGCGCTGCTCGTTACGCAGTTCGTGGCCTTTCCGTCCGCCATCATCTACGGCAAGCTCGCCGGACGCGTGGGCACGCTCAACATGATCCTGGTGGCGGTCGCCGCCTACATGGGGATTGTGCTGTTCGCCGCGTTCTTCCTAAAGACCGCCTTTGAATTCTGGGTGCTTGCCATTATGGTCGGCCTGTTCCAGGGCGGTGTGCAGGCGCTCAGCCGTAGCTACTTTGGCCGCATTATCCCCAAGGAAAAGTCCAACGAGTACTACGGCTTCTTTGACATCTTTGGTCGTTATGCAAGCGTTATGGGCACCTTCCTGGTGTCGGTCGTCACCTCGCTGACCGGCAACCCGTCGCTGGGCGTCCTTTCCATTGGCGTGCTGCTGGTCGTTGGCTTTATGCTACTGGTCCGCCTGTCCCGCATGACTCGGGCGGCAGAGCATGCCGCATAGGAGCGAGCGGCTATTGTGCCTGTCCACGGTACTCTTTTGGGGTTATCCGCAATAAACATTGCGACTTGCGAGCAATGATTTGCCCAAGTGGGTATGATGGAATCAGCTAGGTCGCGGGGCGTCGCCTGTGTTTGGCGGCGTCCCGTTTTTGTGTTGCAGGGAGGGTAAGGCATGAACGCCACGGTCGTGATTCCAACGTATTGGGCGGGCGATGACGCTTGCGCAAACGCCCCTGGCACCTATGACCATTCGACGCGACTCAACGCAGACAATCCCGAACTCGACCGCTGCCTGGCCTCGCTTGAGCAGGTGTGCGACATCCCGCGCATCATCCTTTTGGTGGTCTGTCCTGTTTCTGCCACAGCCGATGTGTCGCTGCGCGTGCACGAGATTGTCGACGCGCATCCCACGCTCAAGGTCACCGTTGTCACCAACACCCAGGCCTCGCGCATCGCAGACCGGGTTGCTCAGATCGCGCCCAAGGGTTCGGGCGAGTGCGTGAGCCTGCGAGGCTACGGTGCCATCCGCAACATGGGGCTAGCCTGTGCCGCTGTGCTGGGGCATGACGCGGTTATCTTTTTGGATGACGATGAGACTGTCATCGACGCCGACTTTATGAAGCGCGCGACCTATGCGTTGGGGCAGCAGACGCGTCAGGGCTTGCCGATCTTGGTCAAGAGCGGCTATTTCTACGATCGCGACGGCTCGCCGCTGGCTCCCACGGACAAGGCGGGCATCTGCCATCGTTGGTGGACCAAGCGCATCGAGTTCAACCGTTGGATGAAAAAGGCGCTCTCGGGCACCCGCATCTCGCGCTCCAACTACGTGTGCGGCGGCCTGATGGCCCTGCACGCCCGCGCCTTTACGCGTGTGGCCTTTGACCCGTTTATCACCCGCGGCGAGGACTTGGATTACCTCTTTAACATGCGTATGTTTGGCTACGACGTGTGGTTTGATAACGAGTGGACCGTGCGCCATCTGCCTCCGGAGTCCGAAAAGCGCTCACCGCGCTTTATGCAGGATGTATACCGTTGGTACTACGAACGGGCCAAGTTGACGTTCGCCGCGCATCAAAAGGAGCTCATCCCCGTTACGGCGGCATCGCTCATGCCCTACCCGGGCCCGTGGATTTCGCGCGAGCTCGACGACCGCGTGCGCAAGACCGCTATGGTCCGCAGCGTGTTTACCCGCGAGCATGAGGGCTACCTGCGCATTTGGCGCCATGGTATCGGCGAGGCAAAGGCCTATGCGCGCCAAAACGCTGCAAGCTACCTGCGTTTCCAGAGCTTTTGGCCCAAGATCATGGACGGGCTTTGGCGTGACGCACAACTGATCAGTATCCTGGAGGGGGCCGAATGATCGACCGCCGCGCCCAGCGCGATAGTTCAATATCAATCTTTCGCATCATTGCCGTTGCATGCGCCATTTGCGTGCTGGTGTACTTTATTTTTGCCTTGGTGACCGGTATCGAGCCGATCGCCACGGTGATTGCCTGCGCGCTGCTGTGCATCTTTCTGTGCATCTTTATCTTTTTGACGCTCAATCCCGATTCGGTGCGCTCCCAGTACACCGAGGAGACGCTCTCGGTGGCCTCGGCCATGCTCGAGGACATTAAGGGCGGTCTGACGCAGGAGTCGGCGCGTTTGGTGTGCCGGCGCATTTTGCCCGAGACGCGCGCCATGACGGTGGCCATCACCGACGAGGACAACGTGCTTGCCTGCGCGGGCGAGTTTGAGGAAAAACTGCTGCCCGATACTCCCATCCACACGCTTGCCACACGCTACGTTATCGAACATGGCATCGTGCAATCGTTCAACCGTATGGTGGATGTCGTGGGCTCGGACGGCTCGCACAACCAAGTCCCCGCCGGCATTATCGCCCCCATCAAGGTGGGCGATCGTACCGTCGGCACGCTCAAGTTCTACTACAAGACCCCGCGCGCCGTCGACCGTACCCAGTACGCGCTTGCCTCGGGCTTTGCCGAGATCTTGTCCACGCAGCTCGCCATCCACGAGCTCGAGGTGCAAAAGGAACTCACAGCGCGCGCCGAGGTGCGTGCGCTGCAGGCGCAGATTAACCCGCACTTCCTGTTCAACACGCTGAACACCATTGCATCGTTTACGCGCACCGACCCGCTGCGGGCCCGCGAACTGCTTCGTGAGTTCTCATCGTTCTATCGCGCCACGCTCGACAACTCGGGATCGCTTATTCCGGTCTCGCGCGAGGTCGCACAGACCAAGCGCTACCTTACCTTTGAGAAGGCCCGCTTTGGCGAGGACCGCGTGCTTGCGACGTTCGATGTGTCCGAGGACGTGGAAGATACGCTGGTGCCGGCGTTCGTGATCCAGCCGATTGTCGAGAACGCCGTGCGTCATGGTATGGGCGATGACGACGCCCTGAGGATCGACGTGACCGTTCACCAAGACGGCGAGGATGCAATCTTGATTGCCGTGGCCGATAATGGCGTGGGCATGGATGAGGGTACCGCCGCCAGACTGTTTGACGAGCGCTCTGCCCGTCCCGACGCCAGCTCTCCTCAGGGTGGCGGCGCCGGTGTGGCCATGCACAATATTTCGGAGCGCATCCATCGCTTTTTTGGGCCGCACTCCTATACGCGTGTCGAATCGGCGCCGGGCAAGGGCACCAAAGTGCTCCTTCATCTTGATTTGTCAGAGAGCATCTTTGACATTCAAGAGTAAAATAAAAAGCTACGGGCTCAACGTCATGCGACGGACGCCCGGCGTAGTTAGTTGACGAAAGGTTTTATCCCTATGCTGCGTGCGATGATTGTGGATGATGAGGCGCCGGCTCGCTCGGAGCTTCGCTTCCTGCTCGAGCAAACGGGCAAGATCGGCACGATCACCGAGGCGTCGAGCGTCCGCTCCGCCATCGAGATGCTTATGGAAAGTCGCGTGGATGTCGTGTTTCTCGATATCTCGATGCCCGGTGCCTCGGGCCTGCAACTTGCCGAGGCGCTGCATAAGCTCAAAAATCCGCCGGCGATCGTGTTTGTGACTGCGTATAGCGACCATGCGGTCGAGGCATTCGACGTCGATGCCGTCGATTATCTGATGAAGCCTGTCGAGGAAGCTCGCTTGGATCGCGCGATCGAGAAGGTCATGCAACGCGCCAAGCCGGTTACGGACAGCAAAGTGACCATCGAGCGTATCCCGGTGGAAAAGGGCGGCCGCAAGGTGCTCATTCCCGTGGATGACATCCGCTTTATCATGGCAAAGGACGATTACTCCTGCATCTATACCGTCGATGATCGCTTTTTGTCGACGACCTCGCTGGCGCAGTTTGAGGCCAAGCTCTGCGACTTTGGCTTCTTCCGTGTTCACCGCCGCTATATCGTCAACCTAGCGTGCGTCACGGACGTTGAGACGGTGCCCTCGGGCGCCATCCAGCTGGGCATTACGGGCGTCGACGAACGCGTGCCGGTTTCGCGCCGCCGCGTCGTGCCGCTCAAGAAGGCTCTGAGTCTCTAGCACACTGGCCCCGCAGCCCTGTAGACCCATCGTCTGCGGGGCCGTGGGGCCTTTTTTGTATGTATCTGCCGAATCGTTTTTTTTGCGGAAGGGATCCCATGAACAGTGCAAGCGCCAAGCGTATCGACATCATCTCGGACACCCACGGCTATTTATCGCCTGCGCTCTTGGATGAGCTTGAGGGCGCAGATCTGATCATCCACGCCGGCGACCTCACGTCAGAGATGGACTACGAGCACCTATGCACCATCGCCCCCGTGCGGGCCGTCTTGGGCAACAACGATTACTACCGCGACTACGGTCCCGATGTAGACCGTCTTGCGCTCTTTACCTACGAAGGCCTCAAATTCGCCGTAGCCCATTACCGCGAAGACCTTCCGGTGGGATCCGTAGACGTAGCCATCAACGGCCACACCCACGTAACCAAAGAAGCCCAGGTGGGCCGCTGCCTAGTCCTCAACCCGGGCAGCGCCAGCTACCCCAGAGGCACCCGAGGCCCCACCATGGCCAGAATGCTCGTCAAAGACGGCAAGATACTGACCACTAAGTTTATTGACTTGGACTAACCGCAACAAAAACGGGGGATGCACAACGCATCTCCCGTTTTTCTTTGAGCCAAAGTCAGAAGTCCAACCAGAACAATCAGACCAACCC
>CAUCXP010000006.1 GCA_958446785.1 uncultured Collinsella sp.
GGTTTCGGCCGTCGAGGGCGTGATGCCGCAGACCCGCGAGCACGTGCATGTGCTGGAGCTGCTGGGCGTCACACACATGGTGGTCGCGCTGACGATGTGCGACCTGGCCGATGCCGAGATGACCGAGCTTGCCGAGCTCGACGTGGACGATTTTCTTTCGGGTACCGTGTTTGCCGACGCGCCGATCGTGTCGGTGTCGTCCAAGACCGGCGCGGGGATTGATGACCTGCTGGCCGCGCTCGACGAGCAGGTTGCTGCTTGCTGGGATGTCTGCCGTGCCCGTGCCGAGCTCACCGATGCCGCACCGCGTCTGCCCATCGACCGCTGCTTTACGATCAAGGGCGCCGGTACCGTGGTGACGGGAACGTTGCACGATGCGCCGGTTGCGGTGGGCGATGAGCTCGTCGCGCTGCCGTCGCGTACGGTCTGTCGCGTGCGCGGGATTCAGGTGCATGGCGATACGCCGCGGGCATTGCCCGGTCAGCGTGTGGCGCTCAACTTGGTGGGCGATGCCGTCGCCGCGCTCGATCGCGGAGAGATGCTCGGCGTGCAGGGTCGCTTTGGCCAGACGATGCGCTTTATGATGGTGTTCACTTACCTGGGCCGCGAGGGTGCCAAGCCGCGCGTGCTCGAGTCGGGCGCGCGCGTGCATGTGATGGCGGGTACGGCCGAGGTTGTCGGTCGCATCATGTTCATGGAGGGCGAGGCCCCCATGGCGGTGGGCGAGACCCGTATTGTTCAGGTGCGCTTGGAAAACTCGCTGCCGCTACGTGCCGGGGATCATGCCGTGGTGCTGTCCTATTCGCCCGTGATGCTTATCGGCGGCGGGCGCGTGCTGCTTTCGCGCTGCCGTCGCTCGCGCGAGCTTGCTGATGGGGAGCGTGCGCTGTATGCGGCGCTCGAGTCCGGCGATACCGCGGGCGGTGTGGGCGCTTGGCTGGCGCTGCAGGCGCTGCCGGTTACGGCGGTTGATGTTGCCGAGGCGCTGGATCTTGGCGTCGGCGAGGTCGATGCCGTACTGCGCGGGTTGGTGGCGCAGGGCTCCGTTCGCAAACTTGCCGCGGGTGATTCGGGCCTCTTGGCGGACGCCGTGGTGCTCGACGCCGCGATGGATGCACTGGCAGCGACCTTGTCGGCCATGCATGCCGCGGCTCCCAAGGAGACGGGCTTTACGCCCGGCGCCGTTGCCCATGCTGCGTGGCCTTCCGCTGATGAATGCGTTTCCGCGGCTCTGATTGCCGAGGGCTGCTCGCGTGGCGTGTGCGCCGCCGAGGGTGCCGAGGTGTTCGACCCGCATTCGGCCGCCGCTGCGGCGCGCGTGGTGCACGAGGCTTGCGAGCGCATCGTTTCCTTGCTGGACGAAGCTGGCCTCGATGCGCCGACGTTGCCAGAGGTAGGCGAGCAGTTGCAGCTCGATCGCGACACCATGACGCGAGCTCTGCGCGAGCTTTCGCTTAACCGTTCCATCGTGAAGATCGAGCGCGACGTTGCCCTGTCTGCTATCTCGGAAGCCCATGCGCGCGAGCTTGTTGCCGTTGCCATTGAGGCAGCCGGTGGCGCTGCCACCACGAGTGTGTTGCGCGAGGCCCTGGGTGTGTCGCGCAAGCGTGCCATCAGCATCTTGGAGCACCTGGATGCCGTGCGCTTCACGGTGCTCGACAAGGAGGCCGGCGGCCTGCGCTCCCTGCGCTAGATTGGCTGCTCGGTTTGGTAAAATACCGCCGCACTTGGGAACGGATGGGCTCCGGTGGGCTCCGCGGTCCTCAAAACCGTTGCGAGGCGTGCAAAACGTCTTGGATGTGTTCGATTCACATACGTTCCCGCCATACGCTACCAGCGCTTTTGTGCTCGCGGTCTTGCTGCGTGCCGCAAAGGCGCTGTTTTGTTTTTGCACGAGCTTTTCGAAGCGCCGTTATTTCGGCGGCTGTATTTAGCTTCGTGCACCGGGTTTCGAGCATGCCGATGGAGGTGTTTTGCCGTATGACTACCGTAAGACGGGCCGATCTTTCTTGTGTCGTTCAAGCGGGCGGGTTGTCGTCGCGCATGGGCCGCGATAAGGCTCGCATGGCGTTTTGCGGCGAGCCGCTCATCGAGCGCGTGCTGGGTCGGCTGGCGCCAATTGCCGGCGAGTTGGTTGTGACGACTTCGCGTCCCAGCGAGCTTGCCTATCTTGAGGAACTTATGTTTGATGGCCTGCGCCCCCGCGTGGTGATGGACGTCGACGGTCCCGCCGGTGCCATGCGTGGCATCGCGAGCTCGTTGGCCGCGGCCCGATTGCCGCTCGTGGCGATCGTCGCCTGCGACATGCCGTTTGTCTCGCCGGAACTGATCGGCGCGCTTGCCGATCGTGTCGAGACCGAGGCGCTCGATGTGTGCGTGCCGCGCGAGGAGCGGGGGATTGAGCCGCTTTGCGCCGTCTGGCGCTGTGATGCGTGTGCGCCGGTTGCCCACGAGCTGCTTGCCTGCGACCGCCAGCGCATTCGCTGCCTGATCAATCGCGTTCAGGCTGGTTATATGGATGAGCCGCAGATTGTTAAGGCCGCGGGCTCGACGCTCTGCTTCGAGAACGTCAATACGCCCGAGGAGTTTGCGGCGGCCGAGTTACTCGCCTAGACGATGGGAGATGCCATGTCTCACGATATTTGCCCCGACACGGGAGAGCCTTGCGCTTGCGACGGGTCCGAACCCTGTACCTGCGGATGTGGTGGCTGTGGACATACCTCGGAAGAGGAAGCGGCTGCCGCGGCGTATCGTGAGGCACACCGCGAAGGCCCGTCCGGTGATGCCCTCGACCACGAACGCAAGATCATCGTGTCGTTCGACAGCACCTTCAATGTGATGGAATGCGAGCAGCTTTGCCTTGCCGCCGGCGTGCCCGGGCGCATCATGCCGCTGCCCGGCTCCATTACCGCAGGTTGCGGGCTGTGCTGGGCTATGCCGTTCTCGGGCGATGCGCTCGCCGCCTTCCGCGCTGCCACCGAAGGCCGCATAACCCCCGCCGACTACCATCAGCTCGTCCTCTATCCACCAAAACCACCACAAAGGTGCCTGTCCTCAATGTGGTGGTTTGGAACACGTGGACGAAACAGGTTTGAAACACGGGTTTTGCGCGTCAGGCACTCAAAAACGCTTCTACCTGCATCGTAATCAAAACGAAACATCTGCTCGTCGGCTTATGCGAAACTTTGCTGCAACAGTGCGATATTATCCATACTCGATAAAGCTCGGGGCGCATGGGGCGCCTCGAACGACACTTTTCTTTTCCATCAATTGGAGGAAGCATGAGCTACACGCAGAAAGTTCTCGACGAGCTCAAGGCCCGCTATCCCGAGCAGCCTGAGTTCATCCAGGCCGCGACCGAGATCCTCGGCACCATCCAGCCGGCGCTCGACGCCCATCCCGAGTACGAGGAGGCCGCCCTGCTTGAGCGCCTCGTCGAGCCCGAGCGCATCGTCATGTTCCGTGTTCCCTGGGTCGACGACCAGGGCAAGGTTCAGGTCAACCGCGGTTACCGCGTCGAGTTCAACTCTGCCATTGGACCCTACAAGGGCGGCCTGCGCTTTAATCCGACGGTCACCCTGGGCATGCTTAAGTTCCTGGGCCTGGAGCAGATCCTCAAGAACAGCCTGACCACCCTGCCCATGGGCGGCGGCAAGGGCGGCTCCGACTTTGACCCCAAGGGCAAGTCCAACAACGAGATCATGCACTTCTGCCAGTCCTTCATGACCGAGCTCTATCGCCACATTGGCCCCAACACCGACGTTCCCGCCGGCGACCTTGGCGTTGGCGGCCGCGAGGTTGCCTACATGTTCGGTCAGTACAAGCGCCTGACCAACGAGTGGACCGGCGTCCTCACTGGCAAGGGCCTCTCCTTTGGCGGCTCGCTCGCCCGTACCGAGGCCACCGGCTACGGCCTGGTCTACTTTGTGGACGAGTACCTCAAGAGCCGCGGCGACTCCTTCGAGGGCAAGAACGTCGTCGTTCACGGTTCCGGCAACGTTGCTATCTATGCCGTCCAGAAGGTCGCGCAGCTCGGCGGCAAGGTGCTGGCCTGCTCCGACACCCACGGCTGGGTCGAGGATCCCGACGGCATCGACTACTCCGTGCTCGAGCACGTCTACAACCAGAAGCGCTCCGGCCACGACAAGGGCGTCACGCTCGCCATGTACGTTGACGAGAAGCCCGGTGCCGTGTGGCACGAGGGCGACGGCCGCGGCGTGTGGCAGCTGCCCTGCGACATCGCCCTGCCCTGCGCCCGCGAGAACACGCTGCTGCTCGAGGACGCCCAGGCGCTCGTCGCCAACGGCTGCAAGGTGGTCGGCGAGGGCGCGAACATGCCCACGACCATCGAGGCCACGACCTACTTCCAAGAGAACGGCGTCGCCTTTATGCCCGGTAAGGCTGCCAACGCCGGCGGCGTGCTCGTGTCCGGCCTGGAGATGAGCCAGAACGCCGAGCACCTGTCCTGGACCTTCGAGGAGGTCGACGGCAAGCTCGAGCAGCTCATGCGCGGCATGTTCCACAACGTGGACGACACCGCCAAGGAGTACGGCCAGGAGGGCAACTTTGTCATGGGCGCCAACATCGCCGGCTTCCTGAAGGTCGCCGACGCCATGCTCGCTCAGGGCGTCTGCTAAGCCCAGCTCGACATAGCACCTGATGAGGCTCCCAGCATTTGTGCTGGGAGCCTTTTTCTATGGTGGTGAGGGCCGTGCGCCCTCGTTTGGTACACTTAGGGGTACTGGACAAGTAAAGAGATGGGGGAGAACGTGCTCAAGTTCGGTACCTACGTCCGTGTTGGAAACGCGGCCGAAGCCTATGAGCTCTTACAGAAGAACCGTAACAACAAGATTGTGGGCGGCGGCATCTGGATGCGCCTGGGTTCGCGTCGCGTGGCGACGGCGATTGACCTTTCGGCCTGCGGACTCGATCAGATCGAGGAGACCGAGACCGAGTTTCGCATCGGTGCCATGTGCACCCTGCGCCAGCTCGAGCGTCATGCCGGGCTCAACGCGCTTGTCAACAATGTCTTTGAGTTCGCCGTCCACGACATCGTGGGCGTGCAGCTGCGCAATACCGCTACGGTGGGCGGCAGCATCTACGGCCGCTTTGGCTTCTCGGACGTGCTCTCGGCTTTCCTGGCGCTCGATTCCTATGTTGAGCTGACGGGCGCCGGTCGCGTGCCGCTCGCGGAGTTCGTGGACATGGGCTACGTACGTGACGTGATCGAGCATGTCGTGGTCGTCAAGCACGATTACCGCGCGAGCTATGAGGCCGTGCGCAAGGCCGCGACCGACTTCCCCTCCTTAAACGTCACCGCCGCCTGGTGGGACAACAGCTGGCACGTCACCGTGGGCTCCCGCCCGCTGCGCGCTACCTTGCTGCAGGGCGAGGCATGTGGCCTTTCCAGCGAGCAGCCTTCCGAGGACGAGCTTCGCGCCCTTGCTGCATCCGTGCGTGCCCTGAGCTACGGAACCAACCTGTGGGGCTCGGTCGAGTACCGCCGTCGCATCTCGGCACCGCTCGCCGTCCAGGCCGTGCGTCGTGCCGCCGGCATCGAGCTTTCTGCCGCGCTTGCCCGCGAGCTCGAGACCGTGCAGATTCCTAAGTTTGCCACGGACGAGTATTCCTGCCGCCGCGTGCCCGGCGTCGATTCTAGCGAGGTGCGCTAATGGCTACCAAACTCATCGATCTTTCCTTTACGCTCAACGGCCGCAAGGTCAAGGTTCAGATTGCCCCCGATACCATGCTCTTTTCGCTTTTGCGTGAGCAGGGTTGCGCGTCGGTGCGCTGCGCCTGCGAGACCACCAACTGCGGCCTGTGCACGGTGTGGCTCGACGGCTACCCGGTGCTGAGCTGCTCGGTTCCCGCCGCGCGCGTCGAGGGCCATACCATCACCACGCTCGAGGGTCTCAAGGCTGAGTCCGAGGCGCTTGCCCGCGCCATGGCTGCCGAAGGTGCCGAGCAGTGCGGTTTTTGCGCTCCCGGCCTCATCATGAACGTGCTGGCGCTTGCCCGCGCCGCCAAGGAGGACCCGAGCCTCGTCGCCACGCGCGAGGAGCTGTCGCGCCAGCTCGCCGGCAACCTCTGCCGTTGCAGCGGCTACGAGAGCCAGCTGCGCGCCATTGTCCGCTTCCTCAACGAGTCCGGCGTGCAGGTGGGCTTTGAGATGCCCGAGCTGCCGGTCAACGACACCAGCTGCGACGGTGTCTCGTACAAGCAGATCACCCATAAGCAGCCCAAGAAGGACTCGAAGGCGCTGCTCGAGGGCCGTCCCGTCTACACGGGCGATATGGTGCCCGCCGGCGCCCTGATCGTCAAACTCAAGCGCAGCCCCTATGCCCGCGCCAAGATCCGCTCCATCGATACGTCGCGCGCCCTGAAGGTGCCCGGCGTCGTGGGCGTTTACACTTACGAGGACGTGCCCAAGCGCCGCTTTACCATCGCCGGTCAGAGCTATCCGCAGCCGAGTCCCTACGACCGTCTGATCCTCGAGAACCTCGTGCGCTACCAAAACGAGGAGGTGGCGATCGTTGCCGCCGAAACCGAGGAGGCCGCCGATAAGGCACTCAAGCTCATCAAGGTCGACTACGAGGTGCTCGAGCCGCTGCTCGACTTTACCAAGGCACTCGATAACGACATCGTGGTCCACCCCGAGGGCGACGTGACCTTTATGTTCCCGCAGGGCGGCGATGTCCCGCGCAACCTGGTGTGCAGCGGTGCCAGCGATTTTGGCGACCTTGACGAGGCCTTCGCCCAGAGCGATATCGTCTTTGAGCGCACCTACACCAGCCAGGCCACGCAGACCGCGCCTATGGAGACCTTCCGCGCCTTTGCGACGACCGACGCGTTCGGGCGCATTTCGGTGACCACCTCCACGCAGGTGCCCTTCCACGTGCGCCGCATGGTCGCGCAGTCGCTCGATATCCCGCAGTCGCAGGTGCAGGTCATTAAGCCGCGCATCGGCGGCGGCTTTGGCTCCAAGCAGACGGGCTGCTGCGAGATCTTTGTTGCGTTTGTGACCCAGCAGACCGGCCGTCCGAGTTACTGCTGCTACACCCGCGAGGAGACCATCACTGCGGGCAACTCGCGCCACCAGATGCAGATGACCGTTAAGCTGGGCGCCATGAACGACGGCACCATCACGGCCATCGATCTGCACACGCTGTCCAACGCCGGCGCGTACGGCGAGCACGCTACCACGACGATCGGCCTCTCGGGCCACAAGAGCCTGCCCATCTACAACCACGTGAAGGCGAGCCGCTTTAGCTGGGACGCCGTCTACACCAATACCAACCGCGGCGGCGCGTATCGAGGCTACGGTGCCACCCAGGGCCAGTTTGCCGTGGAGAGCGCCGTCAACGAGCTCGCCGACATGCTGCACATGGACCCCGCCGACCTGCGCCTTAAGAACATCGTGCGCGAGGGCGAGATCATGCCGCAGTATTACAACGAGAAGCTCAACGCCTGCGCGCTCGACCGCTGCCTGCTGCGCGCGATGGACATGATCGGTTGGCGCGACAAGCCGCTGGCCGTGGACCTGGGCGACCGCGTGCGCGCCCTGGGTTGCGCGCTTACCATGCAGGGCTCGGGCATCTCCAACGTGGATATCGCCGGCATTGACATGCGCCTGGAAGAGGACGGCTTCATTACCATCGGCACCGGCGCCACCGATAACGGCATGGGCGTCGACACGATCCTGGCGCAGATTGCCGCCGAGGAGCTGGGCGTGGAGAGCTCGCTGATCGTGGTGCGCGGTGTGGACACCGACTTGTCGCCGTTCGACGCCGGCTCGTACGCGAGCTCTGGTACCTACGTGACGGGCCTTGCCGCCAAGAACGCCGCGACCGAGCTGCGCGAGAAGATTTGCGCCAAGGCCGCTCAGATGTGGGACGTTGACGCCGCCGACGTGGTCTTCGACGGCCAGTACGTGCGCCTGTCCGACGAGCGTGCCGCTCGTGAGCAGAACCGCTACCTCACGCTGCGCGAATTTGCCAACCTATGCGTCAAGAACATCGCGGGCGGCGACGCGCTGACCTCGCACGCCTCTGCCTGCCTGCCCGTTTCGCCCCCGCCGTTTATGGCCGGCATTGCCGAGGTCGAGGTCGACAAGGCCACCGGCAAGGTGACCGTGGTGGACTACGCGGCGGCCGTCGACTGCGGCACCGTGATCAACGAGGCGCTCGCGCGCGTCCAGGCCGAGGGCGGCATTGCCCAGGGTATCGGTCATGCGCTCTACGAGATCGTCGAGCACGACGACCGTGGCCGCCTGCGCACCGGCAACTTTATGAGCTACAAGCTGCCCACGCGCCTGGATATCGGCAGCATTCGCGTGGCCTTTGAGCCGAGCTACGAGCCGACGGGTCCGTTTGGCGCCAAGTCGATCGGCGAGGTCGTCATCAACACGCCGCTCGCCGCCGTGGCCTCGGCCGTCGCACACGCCACCGGCCACCAGGTGCGCTCGCTGCCCATCACACCGGAGAAGGCTCTGCTGGGGGAGTAGCGGGTCATCTAACAAGTCGTAGTTGGCGGGACGGGACAACTCGCCCCGCCTTTTGCACTCGTGGTGAGGTCGTGAGCCTGTAAAAGGTGTGCGTGCGCTTGTCGTTCGTATCTGCTATCATTCCTAGTCTGTGCGCTCATGCGGGCGTGGCGGAATTGGTAGACGCGCCAGATTTAGGTTCTGGTGGGATTCCCGTGAAGGTTCGAGTCCTTTCGCCCGCACCAACGCATCTGCGTCGGCTCTGGCCGTCGCGACACTTTGTTGCATAAAGGTACCAGCACCTCAGATAAGCTGGGCAGTATGAGGAGGAACGTGTTGAACATCACCGCTTCTGACGTCAAGGACGCCAAGCTCACCGCTACGGTCACCATCCCGGCCGCCGACGTCGACGCCGCGATCAAGAAGGCCTACAAGGACACCGCCAAGAAGTACCGCTTCCCGGGCTTCCGTGCCGGTAAGGCTCCCCGTCCGGTCATCGACTCCGCTCTTGGCGCCGAGGCTACCCTCGCTCAGGCCACCAACGACCTGATCGCCGCCAACGAGCCCGCCGTCCTCAACGAGCTGGACATCGTCCCCACCAAGAACGGTGACTACAAGGAGCTCGACCTCGCCAAGGATCACGAGGACTACACCTACACCGTCGAGTTCTCTCTGCGTCCTGCTGCTGAGCTCTCCTCCTTCGACGCTGTCGAGATCGAGATGCCCCCTGCGGAGGTCACCGAGTCCGAGATCAACAACCAGGTCGAGATGCTCCTCAACTACCGTGCCACCTTCGAGGACGTCGAGGGTCGCGCCGTCGAGGCTGACGACTATGTGACCGTCGACCTCAAGGCCGTCGAGAACGCCGACAACTTTGCCGCCGAGGGTCGCATGCTCATCGCCGGTAGCGACAGCAACCCCAAGGAGTTCAACGAGGCCCTGATCGGCGCTAACGTTGACGACGTCAAGACCGTCACCTGGACCGACGAGGTCGAGGAGGCCGAGACCCACACCGTCGAGGTCACCGTCAAGGGCATCAAGGTCCGCAACACCCCCGAGCTCACCGACGAGCTTGTCAAGTCCGACTTCGGCTTCGACAGCATCGACGCCATGCGCGACGCCATCAAGATCGAGATCGAGCAGGACAAGGCTTCCCGCCTGCCGGCCGAGAAGGAGAACCGTTGCGTCTCCGCTCTCGCCGAGCGTCTGCAGCTCGACGAGATGGACGCCGACTACGAGCAGTCCGTCTTTGAGGAGCTTGGCCAGAACTTCCTGTCCAACCTCGCTGCCCGCGGCATGACGCTGGACACCTGGCTGCCCGCTTCCGGCCTGACCATGGAGCAGTTCATCGGCGACCTGCATAAGCAGGCCAACGACGTTGCCCGTGAGTCCCTGGCTCTGGACGCCCTCGCCCGTGAGCTCAAGATTGAGGTCACCGAGGACGACATCAACGCCGAGTTCGAGAAGGCCGGCGTCAAGGACGTCGAGGCTTCCAAGGCCGAGTTCATCGCCGATGGCCGCATGCCTGCCGTCCGTGAGTCCATCCGTCGCTCCAAGGCCGTCGATCACCTGGTCGAGAACGCCAAGGTGACCGAGGTCGACGAGACCGCCAAGGACGCCGAGTAATTCTCGCCACCTTGTCCACGAGCGCATGCATGCGCCCGTGATGGGGTAAAGTTATAAGCCGGTTATCCGGTTGCTTCGTACGGTGCCAGCCAATGCATAGCATGCGGGCACCGTACGTTTATCTAGAACCAATTTGGTCCGCAAGAGAGAAATGGAGATGCGTATGATCGCTAAGTTCGATTCCGCCCTCGTGCCATACGTTATCGAGCAGACGCCGCGCGGCGAGCGCAGCTACGATATCTATTCGCGCCTGCTCAACGATCGCATCATCTTCTTGGGCGAGGAGATCAACTCCGTCAGCGCCAACCTGGTCGTTGCCCAGCTACTGCATCTTGAGAGCCAGGATGCCGAGAAGGATATCTCGCTCTACATCAATTCGCCCGGCGGCGAGGTTTACTCCGGCCTGGCGATTCTTGACACCATGAACTTTATCAAGCCGCAGGTCTCCACCATCTGCGTCGGTATGGCTGCGTCCATGGCCGCCGTGCTGCTTTCGGCTGGCGCCAAGGGCAAGCGCTTCTGCCTGCCGCACTCCAAGGTCATGATTCACCAGCCCAGCGGCGGTGCCCAGGGCCAGCAGACCGAGATCGAGATCGTTGCCGAGGAGATCAAGAAGACCCGTCGCGAGCTCAACCAGATCCTGTCCGATGCCTCGGGCCAGCCCATCGAGAAGGTCCAGGCCGATACCGAGCGCGACAACTACCTGACCGCTGCCGAGGCCCTCGACTACGGCCTGATTGACCGTATCGTCACCTCTCGCGATCTCGCCGCGAAGGACGCCTAGGATGGCAGGAAACATGCAGGACAACTTTGACGAGAACGGCAACCCCATCCGCTGCTCCTTCTGCGGAAAAGAGCAGGGCCAGGTCCGACGCCTCGTAAAGGGCCCGACCAACATCTTTATCTGTGACGAGTGCGTCGCCGCCTGCTCCGAGATTCTGGAGGAGTCGCTGGCTTCGGACTTTATGGACGCTGCCCGCAATGGCAAGCTGCCGGGCTTCCTCAACGACCACGGCCAGGCTGCCGGGCAGCCCGCTGTGGACCCCGAGACCGAGGGCTTTGAGCTCGAGGACGACCGCCAGGTCATCACGCACGTGCCGACGCCGCACGAGATCTATGACGAGCTTTCGGCTTATGTCATGGGCCAAGAGGACGCCAAGCGCGCCATGTCGGTTGCCGTGTACAACCACTATCGTCGCGTGATCGAGGGCGGCGCCGCGGTGTCTGCCTTTGACGAGGCATCGGGCATGGGCGGTCAGTTTGACGACGATATGGACGAGGTGGAGCTCGCCAAGTCCAACATCCTGCTGCTCGGTCCCACCGGTACCGGTAAGACCCTGTTGGCCCAGACGCTCGCGCGCATCCTCGAGGTGCCGTTTGCCATCGCCGATGCCACCGCGCTCACCGAGGCTGGTTACGTGGGCGAGGACGTGGAGAACATTCTGCTCAAGCTTATCAATGCTGCCGATGGCGACATTGAGCGCGCTCAGGTGGGCATTATCTACGTGGACGAGATTGACAAGATCGCCCGCAAGGCCGAGAACCTCTCCATCACCCGCGATGTCTCGGGCGAGGGTGTGCAGCAGGCGCTGCTGAAGATTCTTGAGGGCACGGTGGCCAGCGTTCCGCCTACCGGCGGCCGCAAGCATCCCCAGCAGGAGCTGCTACAGATCGACACGACCAACATCCTGTTTATCTGCGGCGGTGCCTTTGTGGGTCTGGATAAGATCATTGCCGATCGCGTGGGCAACAAGGGCGTGGGCTTTAACTCCGAGATCGCCGGTCCCACCTCGGTCGACGAGAACGACCTACTGCGTCAGGTGCTCCCGCAGGACCTCAACGCCTTTGGCATGATCCCCGAGTTCGTGGGCCGTACGCCCGTCGTCACCCAGACGCAGGCGCTCGACGAGGACGACCTGGTGTCGATTCTGACCGAGCCCAAGAACGCCGTGGTGCGCCAGTACCGCAAGATGTTCCAGCTCGAGGACGTCGATCTTGAGTTTGAGGACGCGGCCCTGCACGAGATCGCCCGTATGGCGCTCGCCCGCAAGACCGGCGCTCGCGGCCTGCGCTCCATTTGCGAGGACGTGCTGCAGCAGACGATGTTCGACCTCCCCAGCGAGGAGGGTGTCGCCAAGGTCATCGTGACCGAAGCGGCGGTTAAGGGCGAAGAACAGCCCCAACGCATCTACGGGTAAACCAGCCAAAAACGTGCTTGCAAATAGCCTCCGACCATCCACGGTCGGAGGCTATTTTATATATACGCAAAACACCCAACTACCTGTGTTATTCTGTGTGTTTGTTTAAGCCTCAGCGAAGTCATATCAGACTGAAGTAATCGATACCTAAGGGGAGGAATGTAGGCCCGATTTTCGTAGATTCCGCACGAGCCGAAGACCACTTAATGTGGTCTTCGAGCGAGCCCAGGACTTGACCGAGCGAAAATCGGGCCTACATTCCTCCCCGATGGGCAAGGGAGAGATATATGGAAGAAATGCCCAAGAACTACGATCCGTCGACCAACGAGCCGGCGATCTTGCAGAAGTGGCTCGACGGCGGCTACTACAAGCGCCGTGAGGGCGTGGGCGACTGCACCGTCACCATTCCGCCTCCCAACGTGACCGGCAAGCTCCACATGGGCCACGCCACCGACGACTCCATCCAGGACGCCATCATCCGTATGGCCCGCATGCGCGGCAAGTCCACGCGCTGGGTGCTGGGCACCGACCACGCCGGTATCGCCACGCAGACCAAGGTCGACAAGAAGCTCAAGAGCGAGGGCATCAGCCGCCTGGAGATCGGTCGCGACAAGTTTGTCGACGCCTGCTGGGATTGGACCCACGAGTACGGCGGCATTATCGTCGAGCAGATCAAGCGCATGGGCTGCTCCGTCGACTTCGACAACGAGCGCTTCACCATGGACGAGGATTACGCCCAGGCCGTGCGTAAGGTCTTCTGCGACTGGTACCACGACGGTCTGATTTACCGCGGCAAGCGCATCGTCAACTGGTGCCCCAACTGCACCACCGCCATCTCGGACGACGAGGCCGAGTACAAGGACGAGAAGGGCCACCTGTGGCACCTGCGCTACCCGCTGACCGAGCCGGTCAACGGCCAGGATTACATCGTCGTCGCCACCACGCGCCCCGAGACCATGCTCGGCGATACGGGCGTCGCCGTCTCCCCGAAGGATCCCGAGAAGGCCGCCTTTGTGGGCAAGACCGTCAAACTCCCCATCGTCGACCGCGAGATTCCCATCTTTGAGGATTGGCATGTCGACGCCAACTTTGGCTCCGGCTTCGTTAAGGTCACCCCTGCCCACGACCCCAACGATTACGCTATGGGTCAGGCTCACGACCTGCCGCAGATCAATATCTTCGATGAACACGCGGTGGTCGTCGAGGGCTACGGCGAGTTTACCGGCATGACCCGCGAGGAGTGCCGCGAGGCCGTCATCAAGTGGTTTGAGGAGCATGACCTGCTCGACCACGTCGAGGAGCACGACCACTCCGTCATGCACTGCTACCGTTGCGACGCCGCGCTGGAGCCGTGGCTGTCCGAGCAGTGGTTTGTGGCCGTCGACAAACTCAAGGGGCCGGCGCTCGACGCCGTCAACTCCGGCAAGGTCACCTTCCACCCCGCGCGCTGGACGCAGACCTACACCACCTGGATGGAGAACCTTAAGGATTGGTGCATCAGCCGCCAGCTGTGGTGGGGCCACCGCATCCCCGTGTTCTACTGCGAGGACTGCGGCTGGGAGGACGCCCTGACCGAGGACACCGACGTGTGCCCCAAGTGCGGCGGCCATCACGTGCATCAGGATGAGAACGTGCTGGACACCTGGTTCAGCTCGCAGCTGTGGACCTTTGCCACGCAGGGCTGGCCGCAAAAGCCGGGGCTGCTCGAGGGACATCACCCCACGACGGCGCTGGTCACCGCGCGCGACATCATCGCGCTGTGGGTCGCCCGCATGGTTATGAGCTCCCTGTACTTCCTGGACGAGGTGCCGTTTAAGGACGTCGTCATCTACCCGACGATCCTTGCCAAGGACGGTAGCCGCATGTCCAAGTCCAAGGGCAACGGCGTTGACCCCATGGACCTCATTGGCATGTACGGTGCCGACGCCATGCGTTACAACTTGCTCACGCTGTGCACCAACAACCAGGACGTCAAGTTCGACGCGAACATCGACAAGAAGACTAAGAAGCTCATCGACAGCCCGCGCACCGAGCAGGCCAAGTCGTTTGTGACCAAGATCTGGAACGCCAGCCGCTTCCTGCTCATGAACATGGAGGGCTACACGCCCGGCGAGCCCGTCGTGGAGACGCCGGCCGACGCCTGGATGTTCAGCCGCCTGGCCAAGGCCGTGAAGATGGTCACCGAGGGCATTGAGAGCTACACCTTTGGCGATATGGCCCGCGGCGTGCAGCAGTTCTTCTGGAACGAGGTCTGCGACTGGTACGTCGAGGTCACCAAGGCCCGCTTGAAGGGCGAGGACCGTCTGCAAGCTCAGCGCAACCTGATCTTTGTGCTCGACACCTCCATTCGCCTGATGCACCCGCTTATGCCGTTTGTCACCGAGGAGATCTGGGACAACATGCCGGCGAGCGTGCTCGACCTGGACGCCGAGGGCAACGTGGACCGCGCCGAGGCGCTCATGATCGCCAAGTGGCCCGAGCCCGCCGACTACGCTAAGTATGTCGATGAGCCTGCCGAGCGCGCGTTTGAGCTGTGCCGTACCGTCGTTTCCGCCGCCCGCGCCACGCGTTCGCGTTATCGCCTGAGCCCCAAGGCCGAGCTCGACGTGGTCGTGCGCGCCGGTGCCGAGGACATCGAGAAGCTCGAGAGCCTGCGCTCGACCATTGAGCCGCTGGCCAACACCGCTTCGCTGGTCATGGGTACCGACGTTGAGAAGCCGGCTGCGAGCATTGCCGTGGTCGACAGCGGCGTCGAGGTTTTTGTGGTGCTCGAGGGCAAGGTTGATCTTTCGGCCGAGAAGGCGCGCCTGGAGAAGGAGATCGCCACGGCTCAGAAGGAGCTTGCCGGCTGCGAGAAGACCCTTGCCAACGAGGGCTTTGTGGCCAAGGCCGCGCCCGCGGTGGTGCAGAAGAAGAGGGACCGTGCAGCTGAGCTCAAGGAGATCCTGGCGGCGCTGACTGCTCAGGTTGCTGACTTCTCGTAGGCGTTACTGAGGGACGCGGTTTGGGGCTTTGCTCGCTACTGCGGACAGTCCTGCTCGCACGAAGGCCACATTAAGTGGCCTTCGGCTCGTGCGGAACTTGTATCGAGCAAAGCCCCAAACCGCTCCCATGGCGGTTACGGGGGCGTCTGCTGCCTGGTGAGGTCACTTGGTTGTGGCCTTGATCTTGCTGCAAGCGGGTAAAGGCTGATATTGTCAACGCGAGGGGCTCATTCTTTTTGGTGGGCCTCTTTTTCTGTTATGGGAGACTTTGGGTTATGGCTAAGCGTTCTGGGTCGTATGTCGTTCCTTTCTCGTTTGATTTGCTTTCGTTTGATGAGGCTGTTGGACTTGCTGCTGATACGGGGCGGATTTCTGGGGATGCTGGTCCTTTGCTCGAGACGGTTGTCGATATGCTCGATGAGTTGGGACGTCCGGATGAGTATTTCGATTGCATTCAGGTCGCCGGTACCAATGGCAAGACTTCGACTACGCGTTTTTCTGCTGCCATTCTTCATGGTGAGGGGTTAAAGACCGCGCTGTATACGTCGCCGCAGCTTGTGCACTATCCAGAGCGCATGGAGGTCGATGGGCGCGTTGTGAGCGACGAGGCCTTTGCCCGTGGCGTTTCGGCGGCTGTCGAGGCGGGGCGTCGCGTGAATGCGCACCGTGTGGCGGCGGGGGAGCGTGCCTATACCATCACGCCGTTTGACCTGCTGACGGCTGCCGCACTGGTAGTGTTTGCCGAGGCTGCGGTGGATGTTGCCGTGCTCGAGGTTGGCATGGGCGGCCGTTGGGACGCCACGAGTGCGACCGATCCTGTCGCCGTTGCCATTACGGGCATTGGGCTCGATCACACGCGCATTTTGGGCGACACGCTCGAGGCCATTGCGGGGGAGAAGGCCGCGGTCATCAAACCCGGGCGCCTGGTTGTGCTGGGCGAGGGCACGCATGAGCCGAGCGTTCAGCGCGTCATGGATGCCCGCTGCCGCGCGTGTGGCATCGTGCCGCTGGTGGTGAGCCACGCCACGACCAAGGTGCCGGCACATGTGGGCGACACGGTTGAGTTTAGCTGCACCACGCCGCGTGCGATCTATACGTCTAGCATGGTCAAGCCGGCGTATCAGCCGCAGAATGCCGCGTGCGCGATTATGCTGTGCGAGGGGTATCTGGGTCGCGAGCTCGATCATGACAAGCTCGATGCGTCGCTTATGGGCTGCCCCACGCCGGGTCGCTTTGATGTGCTGGGAACCAATCCGCTCAAGCTGATCGACGCCTGTCATAACCCTCAGAGCTGCGAGAACTTTGTGAGCGCACTGGACGAGATCGATTCGTGCGTAGAGAATCGCCCCACGCTGCTGTGCGCCGCGCTGGCCGATAAGGACGTGGCGGGTATCGTTGACGTTCTGGTTCCGGCGTTCCCCCGCGTGGTCGTAACCCAGACCGATTCCGATCGCGCCTTGCCCGCACAGGAGCTTGCCTCCCTGGTGGACGCCGACAAGCTCGCGGGCGTGTACCCCAGCGTATCCGAGGCCCTCGCGGCTTTCGATGCCGCGGGCGAGCCTTTCGTAGCAGCCGGTACCATCACCCTAGCCGGCGAAGTAGCGGGGCTGCTCCGTTAACCCATCCCCTCATCAGTTGCGGTGAAATACGGACTGTTTTACAAGCCAGAAGCCTCAAACGGTCCGTATTTCACCGCAACTCAAAAGCAGTCAATTTGGGACGGGGCTTTTTTGGCTGCCCTGCGCCTCGAGTTGACTTGCTCGCCACGAAATGGGCCTATTTACTACGTTTGACCGGTAACCCTCGACCATACCGAGAATTGCGAAATCAAAACCGCAGGTAAAGGGCTTGCCATTTTTAAAAAAAGACCCGCATGGTCGACCCATGCGGGTTAAACGTAGTAGATGGCCCGTTTTCGTGGCACTGCGTTAACGGGATGTGCCAAAGGGACTGTCCCTTTGGCACATTGGCTAGTCTAGGCGGACCGGATCGTGGGGGTAGGCGTTGAGAATCTCGACGCCGGACTCGGTAACTAGGGCCAAGTCCTCGATGCGGACGCCGGTGCGACCGGGGAGGTAGATGCCCGGTTCAATGGAGAACGTCATGCCTGGCTCTACGACCTGCTCGTTGACCAGCGAGACATCGCCCGGCTCGTGGTCCTGCAGGCCGATTGAGTGGCCCAGGCGATGTGTAAAGTATTTGCCATAGCCTGCGTCCTCAATCACTTCGCGCGCGGCACGGTCCAGGTCGCACATGCGCACGCCCGGTGCGATGAGAGCCTCGGCGGCCTCGTTGGCGCGGCGCACGATGTCGTAGACGTGCGCGGTCTCCTCGTCCGGCTCGCCCCAAAAGAACGTGCGTGTCATGTCCGAGCAGTAGTTGCGATGGCGTCCGCCAATGTCGAATAGCACCACGTCGCCATGCTTGAGCACGGTATCGTCGGGTTCGTGATGCGGGTCGCCGGCGTTGGCGCCAAAGCTCACGATCGGCGGAAAGCTAAAGCCCTCGCAGCTGTGCTTGCGATACAGGCCGAGCATCTGGTCAGCAATTTCGCGCTCCGTCACACCTTCGTGGACGCGTTTGATGGCATCAGCTATCACGGCGTCGTTGGCGGCGGAGGACACGCGCATGAGCTCCTGCTCGGTGGCATCCTTGTGGGTGCGCGCGGCGGTGACGGCAAAGTCACCCAGGAAAAACTCGCTGGCGGCGTGGCACTCCATAAGCGGCATCAAAAAGCCGGAGCGCATGACGGTGTCGATGCCGAGGGGCTTGGCAGGATTGACCTCCCGTGCGATGGCGTCGGTTACGACGTCGGTATCGGTGTGGTAGGCGACGCGGGCATTGTCATACTCGGGCAGCTGATGCAGGGCGTTGACCAAGATCACGGGCTCGCAATCGCGCGCGAGCAGCACACCGCAAAAACGCTCGAACATATCGGCATAAAAGCCGGTTAGGTAATAGATCGACCACGGGTCGTTTACAAGCAGCTGCGCGCCGGGGTGCTGAGCCTCGAGCGCATCGAGCACGCGTGCCACACGCTGGTCATCGACATGTGCCATGAAACATCCTTTCGCTAGGCTGCCACCATGGTATCCCAAGCCCGGCACATAGGGACGTTCCTTTTATGCCGGCACCTTGGGACACTCCTTGGCATGGCCAGCCTGGCAAGCGTGCAGGCAAAAGCAGCTAAAAGAGCCCCGTCCCAAATTTGCTTCTTAGGCTGGGTCGATGTCCATACTGGCGACTAGGTCAATGTTGGTGCCGTGAAGATCTTCCAGCACGACGTCGCCCATGCGGATGGGGGCGTTGACGACTAGGCCTCGGATGAGGTTCATGGCTTGGGCGTGGAGTTCTAGCGGGATGGCCTCGGCCGTGCGGACGGGGAGAAGGGCTTCGTCGCCGCCGGAGACGGCCACGGTCGTTGTGAGCACGCGCATGGGGCAGGTGAGCTCCTGATGTGCGAACGTATCGCCGCGCGGGCAGTTGTTACCGGTTACGGAGCGCACTTCCACCACGGTGCCATTGGCGTCGTGCTCCACCTCTACGGTCAGGAGGCACTCGGATGGGCAGGTGGTGCAGTTGAACTGCAGCGTCTCGGTCACATTCGTACTCATGAGCTATGCCTCCTCAACGGGATCGACGGACAGGACGATTTCGCTGGCACCCAGGTCGAGTGCGCGTTGAATCACCTTAGCCGGCAGCGGGAAGCTTTCCATGACGCTCGGTTTAAACGCGCGGACTTTGCCCGCAAACACTTCTTCGCCGTTGGCCAAGATGCGTACTCGAGCGGTATCGACCGGCCGGCGTACGCGGAAGTTGAGCTTGGTGAGCGCCACAGCCGTAATGCGTCCCGGCAGCGCGTAGCCCGCAATGCCGGCAGGGGAGACCGTGAGCTCGCAGCTCGTGTCCGCGACCGCGTTCGTTTCGGCCCCGCCACCCAGCGCGTACGCCGCCGCGGCTGCACCGGCGCGCTCGGACTCGGTCGTCACGTTGTCGGCCAGGTCGTGCACGTGCAGCACGTTGCCACAGGCAAAGATACCCGGCACGCCTGTCTGGAGGCTCTGGTCAACTACGGCGCCGCGCGTGCGTGGGTCAAGCTCCACGCCCGCGGCAACCGAAAGCTCGTTCTCGGGAATCAATCCCACCGAAAGCAGCAGCGTGTCGCACGGAACGATGCGCTCGGTCCCGGCAATGGACGCCAGGCGCTCGTCGACCTGGCTTACCTCGACGGCCTCCACGCGGTCGTGCCCGATCACGCGCGTGACCGTGGTAGACAGATGCAGTGGAATGCCAAAGTCGTCCAAGCAGTTCTTGACGTTGCGGCGCAGACCGTTAGCGTACGGCATGAGCTCGTATACGCCCTCGACCGAAATCCCCTCGAGCGTGCAGCGGCGCGCCATGATTAGCCCGATGTCGCCTGAGCCCAAAATGACGGCGCGCGAGCCGGGCTTGAGGTTTTCGATATTGATGTATCGCTGCGCCAGGCCGGCCGTAAACACGCCAGCGGGACGGCTGCCGGGGATCTTGATCTCGCTGCGGGTACGCTCACGGCAGCCCATGGCAAGGACGACCGCCCGTCCGGTGAGCTGCAGCATGCCGGTGGGGCTCATGAGCGTGACGGTGTGGACCGCGGTGTCTTCCGCAGGCTCGCCTGAATCAATCCCAATCACCATGCTGTTCAGGAACAGCGCAATGTCGGTTGCGTGCACCTGGTCGATAAAGCGCTGCGCGTACTCGGGACCGGTGAGCTCCTGTTTAAAGTGCGACAGGCCAAAGCCGGGGTGGATGCATTGGCGGAGGATGCCGCCCAGGTGCTGCTCGCGCTCCACGATGGCCACGCGCGCTCCGGCCTTATGCGCGGCCAGCGCGGCCGCCATGCCGGCGGGGCCGCCGCCGATAACGACCACGTCGAAGGCTTGCGTTTGTACGGGCGCGGAGGCTCCGACCTCTGCGGTTCGAGCCTCCGCGCGTTCGTCGCGCATATCAAACGTCGCCATCCTAGCGCACCCCCTTCAGCGGACCCTCGACCAGCCAGGAACCGGCATCCTCCAACAGTACCTCGCTGGGGTCGCAGCCCAGCTCGCGCGTCAGGATCGCCACCACACTGCTCTGGCAAAACCCGCTTTGGCACCGACCCATGCCGGCACGGCAGCGGCGCTTGACGCCCTCGACCGAAACCGCGCCCGGCTGGCGTCGAATCGCGGCCACGATCTCGGCTTCGGGCACCGTCTCGCAGCGGCAGACAATCTGGCCCCAAGCGGGATCGGACTCAATGAGCTCCTCCTTGCGCGCCAGCGGTGCGCGGTCAAAGTCTTCCGGCGCGCGGCGAATTGGGTTCCAGTCTGCCCGCTCGTGCAGTTTCACGCCGGCATCGCGCAGGACCTGTTCCATTCGCTCGGCAATAGCCGGCGCGCTTGCCACACCCGGTGACTGAATGCCCGCCGCCTGGAATAGCCCCGGCATCACGGCCGACTGCCCAATAAAGAAGTCGTTCGCACCCTGAATGACCGGACGCCCGCCGGCAAACGCGCGCACCACGCGGCGCGTGTCCAGATCGGGCACCAGCTTGCGCGCGCCGGTCAGGAGCGCGTTGACGTCGTCCGCATAGGTCTGCGTGTCGCCTGGCTCGCGCACAGCGGCGGTCGCGGTAATCACGGTGTTGCCGTGCACGGTACCCGTGACGATAACGCCCTTGGACACCGGCGTGGGAACGGGGTAGAGCGGCATGAGCGCACACGGTTCCTTCTCCAGCACCACGATATTGCCCTGGCGCCAGACCATCTGAAACTCCTCGGCACCGGCCATATGCGAGATGTTCGCGGCTCCATTGCCTGCGGCGTTGATCACATAGCGGCAGCGCACGTCTCCGGCGGGCGTTGCCAGCGTAAAGCGCGCAGTCCCGTCGGTAGCCTCGCCGCCAGCAACCTCAATCGCTTCCACCGACGCGGACCGCATAAATGTCACGCCGTTGGCAACCGCGTTTTCCAGAGCAGCGATGGCCACTTCAAATGGGTCAACGTAACCAGTCGAAGGGCACCATAGTGCGTACGTGGCTTGGGCACTCGCGCGCGGCTCAAGCTCATGGATGCGCTCGGGGCCAATGATCGACAACTCGGGCACGCCGTTTGCCAGGCCATTCTGGCGTAGTTTCTCCAGGTGCGCGCGGTCCTCGTCGTTAAAGCCCAACACCATCGACCCGTTGCGGCGGAACAGAAAGCCCAGCTCCTGCGCCCACGTACCGTACAACTCGCAGCCACGGGCGTTGACCTGCGCCTTTACGGTGCCCGGCGCCGGATCGTAGCCGGCGTGCACCAGGCCGCCGTTGGCCTTCGACGCGCCCAGCGCAATATCGTTAGCCGCCTCGACCACGCAAATGGACAGGTCATAGCGCGCGAGCTGCCGCGCGATGGCGCATCCGGTGATGCCCGCGCCGACAATCGCGATATCAAACGTTTCTGTCACAGTGCCTCCCAGACAAGTTGACAGGCTGTCAATAAGACTATCCTACGGTCTGCGCGTCCCCAGAGCGGCGTCAACGGCCAGGCCGCGG